>CAYTWP010000010.1:0-12344 GCA_964442155.1 uncultured Candidatus Saccharibacteria bacterium | reverse complement strand
AGCGCCGGCTTTTAGAGCGCTTTGGACGCTGGCCTCAACTTTAGCGTCAAATTGGCCACTCTTTAAACACTCATTAAATTTAGCGACATCGAGTTTAAGGTTCGCAGCGATTTTAGAGAGTTCGGCTGGGTCTAAGCCGTCATTGCCGGGAGTGATCTCAAATACCTTGTCGATAAATTGCCAAAAGGCTTCCTCGCCACCTTGAGCTCCGGCACATTCGGCGGCGACCGCCTCGTTACGGGCTTTCTCATGCAAAGAGTCGATGGGGTAGTGACGATAAACCCAGGCCACTTTGTCGCCATATTTAGCGGTAACCTCGATCATTGTTTGATGGAAGCGCTTACAAAATGGACATTCCAAGTCCGAGTACTCGACGATTTTGACCGGGGCATTAATATTGCCGCGGATGTGATCGGCACTGGTAACCGGGTCAACATCGGTATTAAGCGCTACCGCGGCAGCTTGGTTGGTATTGTCTATTGGGGCGCCCGGGCCAAAGTAAATCGCTCCGGCAATCAACACTCCGACAACTAAAATACTAACGGGGATGGCGTAATTGGTATTATTATTTTCCATATCCACCTATCTTACTTGATATTACTGCCGGGGGGAAGGGGCTTGTCTGGTACCAGGAGTGCGATCTCACCCTCACTGGAGGCGGCTAAGAGCATGCCCTGACTCTCGAGGCCCATTAACATCCGGGGCTCCAAATTGGCGATAATCACAATTTGCTTGCCGGGTAAATCGGCTGGGTCGTAAAATTTGCCAATACCAGAGACAATTTGGCGATCGGTGCCTGAGCCATCGTCAACAATAAGACGTAACAATTTTTCCGAGCCCTCCACGCGCTCGGCAGTTTTGATGTGGACAATTTTGAGCTCCGAGCGTGCAAAATCATCGTAGGGGATAGTATTGGACATAAAGTTATTAACTGATATTATGATGATCCACGTCTTTTGGCAAATTTAGATTTAGGTCTTTGGAGGAATTATGTCGGATGATGAAGAAGAGTTCGTGAGTGTGCCCGAAGCAAGAATGAATCTAATCAGGAGAGGATCTACTTGCTTTGGTTGTCCTAAGCAATGCAGTTTAGCTCAAGGTAGTCTAGCGCAAAAGAGCGGTCTAGTATGCCATGAGTACAAATCAGAGTTTAGATCAATTTTTCCTACTTCTGAAAAAGTCGATTGGGATAAGATTGATGAGTTGGGGGTATAGTGTTGCAACGCTATACCCTTTTTTTATCCAAAAAAATACCGAGTGTTCACAGATTTCGTGAACACTCGGCTATGTGGGTGGCGACAGAGTTTTACATTGTTCCTGCCCCCACTGTCATCGGTTCTCCATTGGCCAGCTCTCTTAGTTGTTGGAAGACTAGTTGTCTTGCTGCTGAAGCGCAAGTCGGACAGTATCCGTGGGATACCTCCTCTCTTGGCCGTGGTTGTTTTTGGACCCAGAACGCTTGAGGGTCTTTTTGACTTCCGATGCGATATTTTTTACAAACACAACATTGTGTGACCATGGGATTTCTCCTCCCTTTTGTGTATTTAATGACGCTCTTAAACGATTACTATTACACCTTGTATCCTAGCAGATTAGTGGTATTTTGTCAAGCTTCGACAGGCTCAGCTTAAAAGTGGTATAATTCGCAGGTTATGAAGGCTAAAAACCAGTGGAATTTAACGCCCCTCTACAAAAGCGACACCGACCCTAAATTAAAGGCTGAATTGGTCAAAATTAAGGCCTCGGGGCTGGCTTTAGCCGAGCGTTGGCGTGGTCGCAATGACTGGTTGGCGGATGCTAAAGTCTTGCGCCAAGCGCTAGACGAGTACGAGGCCTGGGCTAAAACAACCAGTAGTGCCGGTGGAGCTGGTTTTTATCTCTCGCTCCGCTTATCTCAAGACGAAAACAATAATCAACTCAAAGCCCTTAAAACCAAAGTCCGCGACGTGGCGGTGACCGTCAGTAATGCCTTAGAGTTTTTTACTAATCGCTTGTCTAAACTGGATCGTGATGAGCAGGAGCGTTTACTAATGGCTGGGGTGCTTAAACCGTATCGTCACTTTTTAGAGCGCTTATTTGCCGCCGGTAAGTACGTTCTCTCCGAGGCTGAAGAGAAAATATTAACTCTTAAGTCGGCGAGTAGTCATGAGCGCTGGGTGGATATGACCTCCGCTTTTTTAGCCGCCGAGTCGGCGATAGTACTAACTCCTAAAGGTAAAAAAGCGCGCCAACCACTCTCGATTATTGGCTCGTTAATGTCTAATCGTAAAAAGGCGGTGCGTGACAGTGCGGCCACCGCTTTTACCGAGGCAATGTTACGCCAGGCGCCGGTAGCCGAGCATGAGTTAAATGCCTTGTTGGAAGATAAAAAAGTTAATGATGAGCTCCGCGGTTTTGCGCGACCAGACGCGGGGCGCCACTTGGGTGATGACATTGAGACGGCGACGGTGGATGCCCTCCTTAAAGCAGTGCAGGCTAATTTTAAAGTGGCTCAAAGATATTACAAATTAAAGGCTAAATTACTGGGCGTTAAAAAGCTCAAATATTATGAGCGTAATGTGCCGATTGGGAATACGACCACCACTTACCCTTGGCCCGCGGCGACAAAGTTAGTTGAGCAATCGTTAACTCAATTAGATCCGGAGTTTGGGGCGATTTTTAAGCAATTTTTAGATGAAGGGCGTTTAGATGTCTACCCGGCGGCCGGCAAATCAAGTGGCGCTTTTTGTGCCTCTAATTTACTGACTCAACCGGTGTACGTGATGCTTAATCATACTAATGAATTGCGTGATGTTTTAACGCTCGCTCACGAGATGGGGCACGCTATTAACTACGAGTTGATGCGGCAAAAATGCCATGCTTTAGACTTTGATACTTCACTGGCAACCGCCGAGGTAGCCAGTACCTTTATGGAGGACTTTGTGCTCGAGCAATTGGCTAAAAAAGTAACTGAGCGCGAGCGCTTGGCGCTTATTATGGCTAAGTTAAACGATGATGTCTCCTCGATCTTCCGTCAGGTGGCCTGCTACTTGTTTGAGCAAGAGTTGCACGTCACCTATCGCCAAAAAGGCTATTTACCTAAAGAGGAGATCGGTCAATTATTTAAAAAGCAGATGAGTGCTTACATGGGCCCGGCGGTGGAGCAGACGGCCGGCATGGCCGAAAATTGGTGGGTCTACTGGAGTCATATCCGCTCGCACTTTTATGTTTACTCATATGCGAGTGGTCTACTGATCTCTAAAGCCTTACAAGCTAAAGTGCGGAGTGATGAGCGCTTTATGGAGCAAGTCAAAGAGTTTTTAAGCGCCGGGATGTCGGCCTCACCAGAGACTTTATTTAGTCGGATGGGGGTAGATATTACTAATCCCAAAACCTGGGTCGAGGGGATTAAAGAAATTGAGGTGTTACTTGCCGAAGCGGAAAAGTTGGCCAAAAAATTGGGTAAAAAATAAAACCCCGAACATAAGTCCGGGGCACGTCGATCCAAATCCAAGGTGTTCAATTAATTGGTCGGCCGGCCTGGGCATCAGAGGTCATCCCGGGTGGGGGGACACCGAGATGTCCTAAGATGGGGCCAGGCCAGCCGACATCTATTTGTAGCCTAGCAGATAGGAAAATATTTGTCAAGTTTAGGAGGGTTCTGCTACAATAAACCCATTATTCCGGGATAGCTCAGCGGTAGAGCGGTCGCCTGTTAAGCGATTGGTCGTAGGTTCGATCCCTACTCCCGGAGCCAAGTAAAATAAATATAAAAATGGAGACGCTATCTTGGGGACGTAGGGTTTTAATAGTTTTCTTAGGTCTTGGTTTGGTTTTGCTGGGAGGAATTATTGGTTGGACGATTCGTGGCGATTCGTCCGGCTATATTAGTGTCCGTCAGGTTTCAAGGACTTACAAATTTATTAAGCCGTTACTGTTTGTTAAAACACCTGAGAAAAACGCCTTGCCGGAGTATCGTCCACTTAGGGAATCTTTTACTAACTTGGCTGACCGGTTGAAGGCCGAAAATAAGGTTGAAGATATTGCCATCTATTTCCGCAATCTCAATACTAGTCAATGGGTGGGGGTTAACGTTGATCAACGTTTTGCTCCAGCGAGTATGCTAAAAGTGATTACGCTTATTGGTATTTTACTGGAGGCGGAATCTAAACCAAGTTTTCTCTCGAGCACTGTCACCGTGCCGTCGGCAGACAAATTACCTCAAGTCGAACAGGTTGATTATGGACCAAAAGACCCGGTGATCTCAAATCGAACTTATACTATCAACGAGCTTCTGAGTCATTTAATTATTGACTCTGATAATACGGCTGATTACGTTCTTCGATCCATTTTGGGCGAAGACAAGCGTAGTAAAATTCATGACGATCTAGAGTTGCCGGAACCTAATTCTGGCACTGGATATACCGCTAGAGAATATTCGTATATTTTCCGGACTCTTTATAATGCAACCTATCTTTCTCATGGTTTGTCGGAGCAGGTCTTAAATTCATTAACCAAAACTAACTTCACTCAAGGGATTGTCCAGGGCGTCCCAAAAGATATTGTCGTTTCCCATAAATTTGGCATACGTACAATAGAGGACGAAGAAATTTACCAAGAACTCCATGACTGTGGGATTGTCTACTACCCTGATCATCCTTATTTTCTTTGTGTGATGACTCGCGGTAAGGATCTTAAAGAACTTGAGGGAGTGTTAAAAACAGTTTCCGAACTTGCTTGGCAAGAGTTCACTAAGCTTTACTAGACTTCTACTATTGAGTTGCATTTATTTCTTTTTCAAGTAGTATAAGGGCGGAAAAACCTCAACCAAAGAAAGGGATTGGACTATGGGCTGGCCTCATAAACTTGTTTTTGTCCGTCACGCCGAGTCGGTAGGGAACATTCGGTCAGCTGATGAGAGAGCGGAGTACGACGCGGCCTCTCACGCTTACGACCTGACTCCTCGTGGTGAGAAACAGGCTGAGATCACTGGCAACTATCTCCGCGAAAGATTTGGGCACTTTGATGTCTATTACGTCTCATACTATGCGCGAGCGCGGCAAACAATGAAATTTATTTGTGGTGACCACAAGTTTTACGAGGATCCGCGTCTGGCTGAGGCTCAGCGTGGTATTTGGCACACTATGACTCGAGAGCAAGTTTTAAAGCGCTTTCCGGAAGAGATTGTCCGCAAAGAACGTGAAGGTCTCTACCATTACCGGCCGTTCGGTGGTGAAAACTGGCCCGACGTCGAGATGAGGGTCCATAGTTTTTTGGGGACATTGAATCGTGATTGTGACAACAAAAAAGTGCTTATTGTGTGTCATGGGCATTGGCTAATCCTCTTTCAAAGACTCTTGGAGCATTTTTCCATAGACGAAGCGCTGAGACGCTACAAGGAAGGTGCTGCAGAAAATGCCTCAGTTACTATCTACGGAGGTACTAATCTGCAGGGGAGTTCACGCTTAGTGTTGGAGGAGAACAATATTGTCCCTTGGCAGGGAAAACTTTGATCGGTTCTATAAGCTCATCTACGCCTCGCCGTAGCTCTGAGCTTTTTATATTTTCATTATTTACTGCTTAAAGATTGTGGTATTATTTTTCATATGAATAAGATAAAACTATTATGTTTTGTGCTCGTGATATTGTTTGGGGCCTTTATGGTGGTTTACGGCGGATATGATGATAGTCCCGGTGGGCAACTATTAGGACTCTTGCTAGTGGTTATTGGTATTGCGGTTTTAATAAAAAACAGAAAGAAAAATACAAAGTAACTTTAGCCTTAACGATGGGTACAGCCGGCCCAGCAGCAGGGGCGGCGCATACCGCCTTTAAGTTTAGAGATGGCTTTTTCGATACGGATAAGCCGTGTCTCTACTTTTTTGCCGGAGGTCACCCAACAAATCCACTCATTGCGGGCGAGGGGAGTAATGTCCTCCCAAACCGCTAGTGACGTTGGATTGGCAGTTAGAGCCTGTTTTAAATCGACTGGTAGTTTATGCATTAGCGCTAATAGATATTATAACCCAAATTTGTCTAAAAGAGAGGATAATATTTGACAAATGTATTCATATATGTTAACATTATAATTAAGTAAGGAATTTCACAATCAACCTAGGGGAAATCAAATGGACAAATTCTTTTACTTGGTGCCAGGGAAGATGGGCGTTATGAACGCCAAAGCAGCAATGGACCTTCTCCGGGAGTCGTACCACGTTATCAAGACTGGTCCCGCTCCGATGGGGATCGGCCTGCTGTGCGAGGTTTCGACCGCGGTCACTCTCGAGCACCAGGAGGTCTTGGGCCTCCTCCCTTGGAACTAAACTTTTTCCGTTTGCCGCTCTACTCTAAAGATCGCTTTGCGCTCTTAATGGGTGGAGCGGTTTTTATATTGACAAATAAGTTTATAAATGTTAGATAATAGATTGTAACTTGGTATTTCACAATCAAATAAACTTAACCAATAGGGAGGTGGTTCGACGTGGAGAGGGAGATCATTCAAGACCTAACTATACCGGTTATTGCCATCGATGGCGGAGCGGCTGTAGGAAAAGGTGCGGTACGGCAGATTTTGGCTGAGATACTCGGTTTCCGCTCGCTAGACAGTGGAGTATTGTATCGGGTATTGGGACTACTTTGCTACGAGGAGGGAATCACCGAGACCGTTAAAATGGCGGAGCGGGCTAGTCAATTAAACCTCCGATTTGATGGGGAAGATATCTGGGTTGACAATCGCAATCGGACCAAGGATGTAAGATCCGAGCTTGGTGGTAACCAGGCGAGTATTGTCTCCAAAATACTCGAGGTGCGAGAGGCTTTGCTCCACTTCCAACTTGGTATGCGCCAATCTCCCGGACTGGTGGCTGATGGGAGAGATATGGGGGATATATTTGAGAAGTCCTATCGCTATTTCCTCGAGACCGAAATGGAGGTCAAAGCTGAGCGGCGAGTTAAACAGCTTAAACGCCAAGGCCAGTCGCCAAACTACCAGGAGATACTGGAGGCGATCAAAAAGCGAGATCACGAGGATCAAAATAGAAAGGTAAGTCCACTAAAGCCTCATCCGGACGCCTTGATCATCAATACCTCCTATATCTCGGCCCAACAGGTGGCTAAGATGATTTTACATAATTATGAAGCCTGCTCACGCTAGTCTGATCTTGACTCTAAGTACCGCCCCCAACAAAAACCGCCTTTCGGCGGTTTTCTTTTTTTAGGCTAATAAATTATTATCTCTTACCAGCGTGGTCATTACTTTGGACATAACTAACACATTGACCTTGATTTTTGAAGGCTGGGTCAGCAAATGTCTTCCAACCGCCATTTTTACACTCCTCTTTATTAGCTGGAGTAGTGGCTGGTGGTGGAGTGACCTCGGGGTAAATGGTCGTTGGATCACCAACTAAGTTGGTATTTTGCGCACTCACCACCTTACCATTAGCCAAGGTTACCGTGGCCACTACCTTAGTAGCGGGGATACTTTGGCCATACTGGGTCTCTCGGACATTAGTCCAATAGCCATCAGTGATGTAGTCAAAGTTGCCGGAGACATCAAATGGCGAGGAGAATTGGGTGCCAGTGATGTCGGCATTAAACTTGGCTAAGATCGCGGTGTTGGTCTGGAGTAATTGGTCACCAGAGGCATAGAGCTTGACCACCACCGAGGTGGCGCCCGCTAAAGTACCTTCTGTCAAACCAAAGCCAGCAGTGTAACCACTTAGTTGACCAAGACCAGTGTCATAGTCGACGACACCAAAGTCCTCGGCGGCAAGGGCACCTACCGTCTCGGCGGTACCACTAGCAGTGGCCCAAGTACCGGCGCGAGCCCCACCTAGGTAGTTATCGGACCAAGTACCGCTCATTGTACCGTCCAGAGCGATACTCCCCACCACGTGCATTGTGGTTTGAGGGACAACCGCATCGGCCGTGGCGGTGTAATTGGCCAAGAAGTTGATGTTGTTACCACTAACTGTACCGGAGGTAATCACCCAAGTGTAGACATTGGCGCCGGCTGGTGAGCCACCATTACCGGTAAGATTACCCAAGTTATCTTGAGTTAAAGCGAAGTCGTGCGAGTGGTCGATACCTAAGTAGTTCATATTAGCGATGTACGCACCACTAACGTCCCACTCGGGGGTAGCGGCCGAGGCACTCACGGCGATCCCTAACGGCAAGACTAATAGTAAGGCCATTAAGCTATTTACAAGATATTTTTTCATAATTTTTGGTGGTTATTAATAAACCAAAGCAACTATAGTGAAGACGTATCATTACCTGGTGTCTTACAGTTAAATTTAATTGTTTTTTGTAATTTTTTAGAAGTCTATGTTATTATTTTTGCATGAATAAAAATACCCAAATCGTACTTGTATTAGTTGTTTTAATTATTGGATTTGGCCTATATTGGGTCTCTGCTAATAAGTCGACTACTACCACCACTAATCAAATAGTTACCTCAGGTGAGAATCCACAACCAGGTAGCACCGTCCACGATTTACAAGTGGAGCCGGCGGCGGCTAAAGCGCGTCAGGATCTCGCTACTAAACTCTCGGTTGATGAAAAGAGCATTGTTATTTTGCAGATTACCGACACCACTTGGAATGATGGTTGCTTAGGGCTTGGCGGTCCAGCCGAGAGTTGCCTCCAGGCTTTAGTGCCTGGCTTTAAAGTGGAAATGTTGGCAAATCAAAAAACCTACGTTTATCGTACCGACAAAACGGGAGAGGTATTAAGAGCGGAAACAAAGTAATTTTTATGACTTACCAAGAGTTTGTAAAAGAGCTAGTAGATCGTTTTGGGGAGGACAAGGGGGTAGTGATGGCCCTTAGAGCCGAGGTGGGATTTTTGCGCAAATTTATTGAACAGCAAAATTTACCAAGATTTACCGAGGGGCAGGAGGCGATGATCCAAGACTTTTTGGAGCGACATCCAGTGTCTTAAGATGTAATATTTATTAGCATAACTCGTCATCTTTTAATATTATTAATATAATAAAACTATATGTATATAATACGTGAAGTGTTTAAAGCCAAGCCAGGTCAAGCGTCTAAGTTAGCTAAATTGTTTAAAAAAATGGCTACCGGTGAGATGAAGGGCCGCGTGATGACCGATATGGTCGGACCTTACAACACGGTAGTAATGGAGATGGAGGTGGAGAGTCTTGCTGAGTGGGAAAAGAAGATGGCCGAGCATAAGTCGGGCAAACCAGATCCGGAGATGGAGAAGCTGGATCAAGCAACAAAGGATGAAATTGCTAAATATACCGAGCTGTATACCGAGGGCCGCCGCGAAATTTTTCAGATCACTGACTAATCAGTATATTTAATCCCTTAACGGTTAAACACTTTACCGTATAAACTAAAATCAGTTTTAGTATCAATATAATAAAGACGAAAAACAACTTCCCCTAAATAATTTTTAATTTCAGTGATAGGCGTATTGAAGGCCAGCAGTCTTTTAACAATTATTTCTGTCTCGGGTTGCTTCATTACCGAGTCGCGGACGTCAGGGCCTACGGTCTCAATAAAATAGATACCACTATCTGATATTTTAGTTAAGTTGCTGAGATTCTGACTTAAACTCTTTTGGTATAAAAGAGGACCTAAAGGAATAATTAAAACTTTATTGTAGGTCCGATAACGATAAATATGCCAAAACCAGCCCTGCCAGTTAGTTAGCCCATCGTAAATAAACACAGGTTTACCTCTGGTTTGTTTAGTACTCTGCTCGCGGTAATCAGTCATAGTTTGGGGACGATACTCTTTTAGATCAACTGGCAAGGTGGTGCGGAAGAATTTTTCTAACTCGCTAAAACCTAGGGCCCTAATTCGATTGTCGGAGTAAAAAGTATTTTTAGGGCCCAAGGGTGAGAGGAGTACGTTGGTATTGATCGAGTAAAGCAACTCGGTCCCCAGTGCTAATATTAAAACCACAATAATGACAGCGCGATACGGACGCCATTTTGACTTGATAATTAAAGACCAAGTAAGAGCTACTGCTAGGCCAATAATTACCGCTATAAACGGAGTGATGATCGAAAGGAGTCGGGGGGCTGGTGGCAAAAAAGCAAAGAGAGCCAGTAGTACTAAGGTAACTAGGACAAAAAAGTTTTCTACCGTATCTTCTTTTTGCCGCAGCCAAATTAAGCGGGTTAAGAGTAGTAAAAAGCTGATGGCAAAAAGAATAGCAAATGGTATTGAGTGATTATTAAAAATCGTTTGCCAAGTGGCTACAATATTAGCAATAGGGTCAAAGCTAATTGAGCGTTCAGAGATTAGTTTAAAATCCTCCGGGTGCATCCCCACCATTGAGGAGAGGGCGGCATCAAAATGACCTCGTGATTGATACATTTGGTAATTGTAAATAATAATTGGCGAGAGCAAGGTGAGGAGGATAAGGAGTGACCAAGCAATATTTTTGTAAAAAGTTTTGTTAGTCAATAAAGGTCGTTTAAAAATAATAAGATACAAAGCAATAGCGGGGAAAATAAAGATGGCGGTGTATTTAGATAAAAGGGCCAGGCCTAAGTAGCCGGCACCCCAAAACATTTTTGATCGTCTGTTGGTCTCAAAAAAAGCCAAACAGGAGATAAGTGATAGAAAGATAAATAAATATTGGACCCCTTCAAGATTAGCCGCTAGGGCTGTCCAGGTGGCATAAGAGGAGACAGCAAAGGCTGCGCCGCCAGCTACTCCCGCTAGTAGTCCGCGGCGGCGCTTTAAAAAGATAAAAATAATTAAAGTGAGGGCGAGGCCGGCAATAATAAATGGTAAACGGAGAACCAGCGTGCTCTCACCAAAAATGGCAAAAAATAGATGTTGGATTAAAAATACTACCGGTGGCGCATCGTGAAAGGAGAGTCCGCTCCAGGCTGGCGGCTCGGTAAACCATTGTACTGGTGTGGTTTGGGTGACACTCGATAAATAATCAAACCAACCAACCGCTCGGGCAGCATTAAGGGCATCATCATGGTAAACATCTAGTGTGCCAGCACTCGCTAATCGTAAAGTGGCGGCTATGATTAAAATTAAAATGATGACACCATTTTGTTTTAACCAAGCTAGGTAAGGCTTTTCCTGCATAAGTAGATATTAGCAAATGCTATCTAAAGAATATAGGGTGTTAATCGGTAGTTTTCTTTTTGCCTTATTTCTGTTAGTAATAAGGCTGGACAGTAACTAAGGAGCAAAAAATGAATAGGGTCTCGATTGTGGTTCAGTCTAAAAATGGTCCGTATCCATTTTACGCCAAAATTCATGAATTGACTGAGGTAAAAAATTTCCATCTCGATCCGGTAGATTTTTACGAAGAGTGGGGTAAAGCGATACCAAATCTGCCTCATCACGAAATTGAGATTGTGCGGCCAGGAAAGAAATTTTTTAAGCAATACCATCTCCATATCCACCGCCCAAGGATAACAAGCAAACCTTTTGTTTGTTATCCTAAACGGATGGAAACCGTGGAGATAGCCACGAGGATTTTTAGAACGTGGTGCCTTGGCTCGGTGGCCACTATCGTTGAGGAGATTGATTTGAATGTTATCTGCGAAAAATGCAATAACGACCCTCAATTGATGGAGAAAGTCTTACGCACAGATCACGCCATTTTTGTAGCGGAGTAATTATTATAGGGGATCTTGTAACTACGACCGCCCGGTTTACCCTGGGCGGTTTTATTTTGCTTAAATATAAAATATGTGGTAGAGATGTAAGCAGAAGAACCTAAAATAAAAAGGAGCACCAGCCATGAAATGGCCCAAAAGAGTGACACTTATTAGACACGACACCTCGGCCTACAACGCCTTACGAGATTTAAAAAAGGAGGATCCACTTTATCAGGAGTTTTTGTGTCATTTTAAGCAAGATCCTGAGGCGGAAGCTACTATAACTTTAGCACAAGAGGTGGAGGCTAAGTTTTCTCTTAAGGTTGGGGATGCGGAGACGCCACTCCTTGATGCCGAGGGCACTCAGGCATACAAGACTGGAGTAGCCTTAAGCGAGGGGGAGGTCCCAGATGTGGTTTTTGTTTCTCCGTACTTGCGAGCAGTGTTGACCCTTGAGCATTTAACCCGTGGTTGGCCCGCCCTCAAGGAAGTCAAAACTTATGAAGATGAGCGGATACGAGAACAAGAGCATGGTTTGGCCCTTCTCTATAACGATTGGAGAGTCTTCCACGTTTTACATCCGGAGCAGAGAAGGCTCTATGAGATTGAAGGAGCTTACTGGTATCGGTATCCGCAAGGCGAGAACGTCCCTGACGTTCGAGCACGCAATCGCTCGTGGACTAGCACTTTAGTCAGAGATTTTGCTGGCAAAATAGTTTTGGGGGTAACCCACCACCTAAACATTCTGGCTATTAGGGCTAAT
>CAYTWP010000009.1:0-12435 GCA_964442155.1 uncultured Candidatus Saccharibacteria bacterium | reverse complement strand
GCATCCGTTAACTTGCCTTCATTACCTTGAGCCTGGACAAAGAGGAAGCCGACGTAAATTATCGCGATCACTAAAATCGGCACGCCAATTTGGATGACCAAATTAAGTAAAGCAGTTAATAGATCCTGGACAGAATCAATCGTAGTCGGATTATCGATTTTAAAAGGAATAGGAATATTTTCTCCAACGTTTGCAGCGTAAACCACTCCACCAACTGATAATAAGGTAAGACTTAGTAAAATAATAGCTAAATATTTCATATTATAATTATAACTTAACCACATCTGGATTAATAAAGACCATTGCAATCGCTTTAACAATCGCGTAGGCACCTAGCGCTAAAGCAAAACCAATCAAAGTATTGGTAAAAATCGCTTTGGCTTCCTTCCGGGCAGTATCATCACCAGGCTTAAGCACCATTTTAATCCCGGCCCAAGCAAAGCCGATCACGGCCAGCGGAGTGGCAATATCCACAATTAAAAAAGTCATTAACTTATTGGCGAGGGTAATGAGATCATTAAAGTGACAATCTTGGATTCCCTCGCAAACAATTAGATCATTTTGATTATCATCCACCCCCAGAGCTAAGACTGGTACTGTCATTATTGTAAACAAAACTATAAAAATAAAATAAGCGCGCATAATTATTTCATTAAAGCGTTTAATTCGTCACTGGCCCGTCGAACAGCTTGACCAGAGAGGACTCGGCCGGTACCCACGGTGTCTATGAGGGCACTAAAAATCCGATTACTTTGCGCCGGATCCGGATCAAGCCAAGTCCGAGCCAATACGGCTGATTGGTACACCACCGTACCAAAGGCACTTTCCACTCCCGTTGCGAGTAGGTCGCGGCGGGCCGGCGCCACACCTAACTGAGCCGCTAACATGGCCACACTCGCTGGTGCAGCCAAAAGCTCGGCCGCCGCTAAAGCGACTGCTGGTTGTTTGGTCGAACGGGCCAAAGCTACACCCTGGAAACGCCCAATTGTTTGTTTACGACTAGTTTGATCACGTTGGGGTACAATGGCTGCATCAAAGTTTAAATTAGGATTTTTAGCCACCAAACGTGGTCGCTCGCTAGCATAACCTAAGTACATCGCTAGTGAACCAATGGTAAAAAAATCTTGGGCATTAGGGAGAGCCCGACTCCAGGTGTAAGTAGTTTTGGTTGTCCCCGCAAATTGAGTGTAAAAATCAATCGCCGCCTCAGCTGGTGCTGGCACAAAACCATAAGCTTCACTTAAGGTACTAACTGGTAAACCATTATTAAAAGTCGTCACCGGCGTCCCAGCTTGCATTGCCAGTAGGGCAATAATATCTTTGGCATAAGGGACGTTAACACTCTCCCCCATGGCAATGGCGCTTTGCTTGATCGTCTTATTATCACCAAAAATAGTTAAAGAATTTATGACATTAAGTACCTCACTCCAGCGCTCGGGCACCCGGACAATACCAGCACTAGTCACTAAGTCGCGATTGTAATAAAGAAGTAGTGGGTCAATAGTCAAAGGTAAAGCCAATATTCCTTCTGGGGCAACAAAAATTTGACCCCCGTCAACAAAATTAGTTTTAAAAGTAGCTAGCGGATAAGTTTTGGCATTAAGGGGGATAAGCTTATTACGCTGACGAACAATCATATAGTCATTAAAAAGAAGGAGGTCCGGACCAGTCCCTTGGGCCAAAGCCTCAACTAAATCACTCTCAAACTGCTCGGGCGCTTTAACCACATATCTAAGATTAAATTGCTTGTCCGCCGCCTTATTAACTTGATCAATGACTGGCTCCATCACTTGAGCCGAGTTAGTACCCCACAAAGTTAAAGTGACGCTATTGCGTGCTAAACCACCACTATAGCCTGGCAAAATACCGGAAAAAATTAATACCCCGATAATTAAGGCTGCCCCAAAAACAATTAATAAAATGGTTTGAAACCAGTCTTTCATATTTTTTTAGTTAAAATCAAGCCAAAATGATGTGAACCGGTATCAGCTATCTCCTCAATTAACTCTAAACCACTGCTACTCAAAATCTGTTTAACTGTCGCGGCCGACTTAAGCCAATCAATGACGGCCACTTTGCCGCCTGGTTTTAAAATCCGATTAATTTCTTTAGCCAAAATATAGCCATGGCTACTCTGGGAAAAAAGATTGGATATTAGCACCCAATCAGCCACCCCATCAGGTAAAGTGACCCCACCCAAAGCTTCAGCATCAGCCCACAATGGTTTTACCATTTTAAGACCAGCGGCCTTAGACTCCGCACCAATTTTAGCCACCAATTCTTTTTGAATTTCTACGGCGTAAATAGTGCCACTGGCGCCAACACACTGAGCTAAGGCTGGCACGTAGGCACCACTACCAGACCCCACATCTACCACTGTTTGACCACTCTCGATACCGAGGGCTTTAACAATAGAGCCAGGGTTAGCAAAGGCCATAACCTATTATACTACGTATTTAAAAAATATTTTATAAACAGGTCAGCGAAGCCAGCGTATCATCGGAACGTAATTTCATAATCCGGACCCCTTGAGTTTGGCGGCCGAGGGTGGAGATCTCAGCCAACTTAGTGCGAATCACTTGACCTTGGCGGGAGATAGCGACAATTTCCGACACATCCTCGGTAATCACTCGCGCAGCCATTAAGCCGCCGGTTTTACCGGTAATTTGAGCGGTTTTAATCCCCGAGCCACCCCGCTTTTGGACTTTATACTCACTTAGTTTAGTCTTTTTACCTAAGCCATTTTCCCCCATCACTAAATAACTACCGATTTTAGCCGCCGGTGTAATAGTATCTGCACCAATAATCACATCGCCTTTAGCGAGCTTCATCGCTCGCACGCCACCGGCAGTGCGACCCATTTCCCGAATGTCTGACTCTTTAAATCTAATTGATTGACCGCGCTTGGTGGCTAAAATTACTTCATCACCTTTATCGACTGTAACCACCGAGAGCAATTGATCAGCCGGCGCTAATTTAATCGCGATAATGCCGCTCCGCCGCACATCACGGAAGCTCTCGCCCAACACTTTTTTGGCCACCCCTTGTTTAGTAAACATCATTAAAGCCCGCGGTGCCTCCCCTTTAGCTTTAGGGATAGCGAGGACTGAAGTAATTTTCTCATCATCGGATAAGGCCAAAAAGTTCATCACTGATTTACCACGCGTCGCCCGCTTGCCCTCCGGCACATCGTACATTTTAATTTGATAGGCTTTGCCTTTGTCGGTAAAAAAGAGTAAATCATCATGCGTATTGGCCGTCAAAAAGAGCGTGACAAAGTCCTCCTCCTTAACATTTAAATCAATTACCCCGACCCCGCCGCGCTTTTGGGCTTTGTACTCACTTGGATCAGTCCGCTTAATGTAACCGCCGGCAGTCAGCACCAAGACATTGTCGGTCTCGGCCACCAAGTCCTCGACCGTAATCTCTTTAGCGCCACTTTTAACTACCTTGGTCCGGCGAGCATCACCATATTTATCTTTAATCGCTACAAACTCATCGCGGACAATTTTTAGCACTTTTTTAGTATCGGCCAAAATGGCTTTGAGATCTTTAATGAGCGCCTGCTTCTCGGCCAACTCCTCCTCCACTTTTTGCCGCTCGAGGCCCGCCAACTTTTGCAAGCGCATTTCCAAAATGGCTTGGGCTTGGATTGGTGATAATTTAAACTCTTTAACTAAATTTTTATGAGCCTCCTCGGTATCTTTTGAGCCTCTGATTAATTTAATGATTTTATCGATGTGATCGAGCGCGATTTTTAAGCCGAGTAAAATATGCTCGCGCTCGAGGGCCCGATCCAAGTCAAATTTGGTCCGGCGGGTCACAATCTCTTGGCGGTGGGAGACAAACTCCTCCAACATCACTTTAAGTGACAGGAGTTTTGGGATACCATCGACCAAGGCCAACATATTGTAGTGGAACATTGTCTCCAAGTCGGTATGCTTATACAAAGCATTTAACACTTTTTGCGGATGCATCCCAGCCTTAAGATCAATCACTACCCGAATGTCTTTAGTGGATTCGTCACGAATATCTTTGATACCCTCCAGTTTTTTCTCATGGACCAAATCGGCAATCCGGACAATCAACTCCGATTTATTAACTTGATACGGGATGGAGCTGATAATAATTTGGAAGCTGCCCACTTTAGTCTCCACAATTTCAGCCTCACCCCGAATGAGCACTCCGCCGCGACCAGTACCATAAGCGTGATGAATGTCTTTTTGATTAAACACCAAACCACCGGTTGGGAAGTCGGGGCCTTTTACAAATTCCAACAAATCTTCCGTCGTCGCCTCCTCATGGTCGGTTAAATAAATCAGGGCCTCCATTAACTCACCTAAATTGTGAGGCGGGATTTTAGTGGCCATACCAACAGCAATACCGACTGTCCCATTTAACAGTAAGTTAGGAATAACTGACGGTAAAACGGTCGGCTCTTGGTGGACGCCATCATAGTTGGGGACAAAGTTAACCGTCTCCTTTTCAATATCAGCCAACAGTTCCGCCGCTAATTTAGACATCCGGACCTCGGTGTAACGCATTGCCGCCGCACTGTCGCCATCAATCGAGCCAAAGTTACCTTGACCGGCGACGAGCGGATAACGCATGGCAAAATCTTGGGCCAACCGGACCATCGCATCGTAACAAGCGGTATCGCCGTGGGGGTGATATTTACCGAGCACGTCGCCCACCACCGTGGCCGACTTACGGAATTTGGCATTGGCGGTTAAACCAAGCTCATGCATGGAGTATAAAATGCGACGATGGACTGGCTTTAAGCCGTCACGGACATCAGGCAAGGCCCGGGCCACAATCACGGACATGGCATAGTCTAAGTACGAGTCCTTCATCTCGTCCACAATATTGATCGGGATAATCCCCTGATGATCCGCCGGGATCTCCCCTCCTTTATTTCTTGGTTTATCCTTTTCCATAAATCTTTACTTTAAATAAGATTGTAGCACCTGCCAGCCATTTTCCACTCGTGTCCATTGCGCCAACATAAATTGAGACACCCCATCAGTATCGACAGTAATATTTGGGATGGTTGGCGTAATCGCTTCGCGCACCGGTTTAAATAAAGTCACCAGCCAAATTACCGCAATTAAAGCGGTCACAATTAAGGCCACCACAAAGGTCATCACTTGGCGCTCATGATGTGATCGTGATTGTAATTTTTGCAAATGATTCAACATAAAAATTATTCGGCGGCGAGGAGCATCACCTCGCCCTCTTTGGTCTCGAGGTCGCGACGCTTAATGGCTAATTTATCAACAAATTTAATATCTTCCGCTCCCATCTCCTTTAAAAAGGTTTTAAGTTCTGGATCGGCTGGACTGTCGTAAAGTACCGGTATTACTATTTTAGGCGCGAGCGATGAGGCCAGCTTGGCCGCCTCTTTAGCGCTCAAACGATCGCCACCCCCAATCGGCACAAATAAAATATCAATAGTACCGATACTTTCAATAACCTCGGGCTCAATCGCTAAGGTAGTCAAAGCCCCTAAGTGGCACACTCGGATCGAGTCTAAATTTAAAACGTAAATGGTATTAGTAAAATCGTGCGCACCGGGTGAGGCAAGCCCCTCAATAAAAATACCCCCGACCTCGTAAGCACCCGGCCCGTCGATAATAAAGGGCTCTTTACCGCCACCAGTCAAATTCTCCCCGCCCTTAAACCGCTTGTCGGCTAAACTAACTAGGACCACGTCGGCCCCAAAACGAGCCCCGGCCTCACCGGGGTTAAAGGCCACCACGGTGTCGCCCACCTGGCACTTTACAAAGGCCTGACCGTGATAGGTAATAATCATAAGCTAATTATAGCAGATTGAGCCTCAAAAACAAACCGAAAATTGGTTTTATTTTTGATAGATAGTACTACCAGTTTTACTTGTATCAATATCCCAATCACCTTTTAATATATTGAATCTAAATTGCTGAGCACTTCTTAAAGTACGACGACCTTGTTCAACCGGATCACTCGCGCAAACCGTATCAAGGGCTTTACCTTTATTATTAAATTGACCACATAAAGCTGGTGGATATTCTCCTGATACTTTTTTGTAAGCACAACAAGCCACTCGATCCTGAGCTGGAGTAAATGGCAAATGGGTTATATTAGATCTCATCATCGTATTTTCTCCAGAACTATAGTACTTACCGCCGGTACAAGAGTTAGGATAACAACCTAATTTTAAATCAGTAGTTATCGTATTTACTGCTTGAGAAATAGTGTTCTGTTGAATATTTTGTGAACTATTTACTATGGATGCGTATACACTACCATCAATTAGATCATTCCATTTAGGGCAGCCGGCTACATCACAATTAGCTACTGTTTTAGCAGTACTATAAAAGTTATTTTTATCGGTGTACTCGTCACCAAAGCCAAAAATAGAGTGAGCTAATTCGTGAGCGGCGACATAGGCTGCCTCACTATTAATTGAAGCTGTCGCCAAATCAAACATCCATAAACCAGACCCGGCGTAGTCTGAAGTATTATCAATTACTATTGTATAGACATTATTTTTAGCACACTGAGATGAGAGTTGTTTTGCTTTTAGTGGACCACAAATCATAAATTGAGAGGCCAATCCTGGAATATTATGGGCACAGAAACTCTCACCTCTATTTAACTCCTTATTTGTGTATAAAACATTTAATTGTCTAATATCTCTATTGTAAACAGAAAACTCTTGCATCGCCTGCCAAGTTGCTTTAACAGTTTTGTAATATTCAGTTAAATTACCCTTAAAACCAGACGGGACAAAAACAACATTAATACTTTTATCCAATGGAGAAGTATATTTGAGCGAAAAACAATTTTGAGACAAACTAGCCAATGGGGCCGCCAACAAACTTTCCCTAGAAACAAAAGAAAATAAATCTTTAGATTGCAAAAATGATAGACTAATAATAATTGCTCCCAACAAAACAACCAAGGCTTGAGGGATAATCTTCATATAATACATATTATATGATATCACTTTAAAATCCTGAAATCTTGCCTTAGAGGTCAGTTCTCGCTATACTGCTCCCTGTGTTTGATGGGACCTTTTATTAGCTAGTTTATTAATTAAGATGACTACAGCAGACAAAGACACGACCCCAATGGCTGCCGGAGAGGCAACAATGATGGATGAAGTAATTAAGGACTCGCCCCTAATGCCCGACGAGGGCAGTTTGGTGGAGGGTAAAGTGTTATCTAAAGGCAAATTGGCTTTATATATTGACCTCCCCCCCTTTGGGACCGGTCTTATTTTTGGTCGGGAGTATTTAAACGCTCGCGACGTGATTAAAAAGGTCAATATTGGTGACATGGTCACCGCCAAAGTGGTCACCCTCGAGGGTGAGGAGGGCTACATTGAGCTCTCACTTAAGGAGGCTAAACAGGCCCTCACCTGGACCGAGGCCGAGCGGGCCATCAAAGCTAAAGAGATTTTTGACTTACCAATTAAGGATGCCAACAAGGGTGGTTTGATTTTAGAGTGGCAAGGCATCGACGGCTTTATCCCCGCCTCGCAACTTAAACCCGAGCACTATCCGCGCGTGCCGGACGGCGACAAGGATCGGATTATGGACGAGCTCCGCAAATTAGTCGGCCAGGTAATTAGCGTCTCGATTATTGGCGCTGATCCAAAAGAGGGCAAATTAATTTTTAGTGAGAAGCAGTTAGACGGCAAATCTAAGCGCGATATTATTGAGAAGTATGCTTTGGGCGACACTGTGAGCGGTGAGGTCACTGGCACCGTCGACTTTGGTGTCTTTGTTAAAATCGAGGAGGGCTTAGAGGGCTTAGTCCACATCTCGGAAATTGATTGGGCTTTGGTAGAGAATCCGCGGGAGCTCTTTAAAGTCGGTCAAAAAGTAAAAGCCAAAATTATTGAGATTAAAGACGATAAGATCTCGCTCTCAATTAAAGCGCTTAAAGATAATCCCTGGAATGAGGCCGAGGCTAAATACAAAAAGGGCGATCAGGTTAGCGGCGTGGTCATTAAGTACAATAAGCACGGCGCTTTGGCGGCCATTGAGGAGGGGGTGGCCGGCTTAGTCCATATCTCGGAGTTTAAAGATGAGGCCGATCTTAAAGCCAAATTGGCGCTTGGTAAATCGTATGCTTTTACTATTACCCTCTTTGAGCCTAAAGATCAGCGGATGACACTCTCCTTCCAAAAGAAAGAGGATAAATAAGTTGACACGAAATTGGGTGGGGTTATGATTATAGAGGCTAGTACAACTGGGACCAGGAGGATTTGCTATAATATGCAAAAGGTTACACCGTCGTAAGTCCCCCCAAGCCGACACGCATCGGCAAAAAGAAGTACCGCTCGCCCAGAGCGGCAGATCGCAGCGGCTCCCCCCGGCCCCTGCGATCTTTTATTTTTAGTTAAACTGATTCATCGCCGTGGATAAATCATCTTCGGTAATTACTGTCAGTGCTTTAATCGCCTCTTTATAAACAGTTTTAATTTTAAGTTTCTCTGCTGGAGTAAATTTGGCTAAAATAAAGTCTGGCATTTTAATTGTCCCCTTTTTAGCAATCCCTAAACGTAATCTAACAAAACCTTTGGTTTTGAGGGCTTTAACAATTGATTCCACACCCCGGTGCCCGGCCGCGCCGCGGTTAAACGATAATTTTAAACTACCAAGTGGTAAATCTAAGTCATCATGGATGACAATTAAATTTTTAGCCGCTTTCTGACTCTTAATTATTTTGACCACCGCCTTACCGGAGTGATTCATAAAACTGTCTAATGTAATTAGTTTATCTTTAGTTAATTTTTTAGATTTAATTAATTCCGTCACCAAATCGCGACCCACATTGTGGCGCGTGCCGATGTATTCCTCGCCAATATTTCCTAAGCCGATTATGGTCCAAGTCATGATTTTTAATTATACAATGCTCAATTGTCTTGCGTCAAAGGTGGCTGGTGTAGTATCATAGCGTGGTATGACTAAAAACTCGTGGTGGGAGGCGGTCCGTTTTGCCGTAATTACTCTTTTGATTGTCATCCCGATTCGGACTTTTATTGCTCAACCTTTTTTAGTTAGTGGCGCCTCCATGGTCCCTACTTTTGAAGACGGTCAGTATTTAATTGTCGATGAACTCTCTTATCATCTCCGCACTCCCCGCCGCGGCGAGGTGGCCATTTTCCGCTACCCTAAAGATGAGCGCAAGTTTTTTATTAAACGGGTTATCGGTTTACCAGGCGAGACGGTAACGGTCAGTGGTCAAAAAGTAACGGTCGCCACGGCTAGTGGTGAGACCATCATTTTAGACGAGCCTTATCTTAATCCCGATTCGACTATTAACATTAATTTAAGTCGCAAATTAAGTCAGGGTGAGTTTTTTGTCATGGGTGACAATCGCGGTGAGAGTCTCGACTCACGAGTATGGGGACCAGTGCCGCTTAAATTAATGAAGGGGCGGGTCATTGCTCGTCTCTTGCCCTTGGCCCAAGCCGAGATTTTACCAGGTAAATTTCCTAGTCAAGAATAATTATGTCTAAAACTCCTAAAGCTCAAGGCGACTGGCAAGCTCCTAAAGGGATGCACGATTTAATCGGCGACGAGTGGTATACCCAGCAAGGTTTTTTTGAGCGCGCCGCCGAGCTCGCTCACTATTACGGTTTTAAACCAATTACTACCCCAATATTAGAACAAGAGGCCTTGTTTGCCCGTGGCGTCGGTGATGCCACGGATATGGTGGAAAAGGAAATGTACACCCTCCGCACCAAAGGGGGCGACAAGTTGGCACTCCGTCCCGAGGGTACCGCCGCAGTAATGCGAGCCTACTTTGAGCACGGGATGCAATCGTTACCACAACCACTTAGTTTTTATTATTACGGACCATTTTTCCGTCACGAGAGTCCACAACGCGGCCGCTTCCGTCAATTTTACCAATTTGGACTGGAGACTTTAGGCACTCCCAAAAGCATTGTTGATGCCGAGATTATTAAGCTCTTTCACACTATTTTAGAAGAGAGTGGCTTGACCGACTTAACGATTGAGATCAATAGTTTAGGTGATGCCGACTGCCGCACCGCGTGGCGTCGCGAGTTGGTTAATTATTTTAAAAAGCATACTCGAACGCTCTGTGCTGACTGCCGGGAGCGCTTAAAAACCAATCCGCTCCGTATTTTGGATTGTAAAAACCCAGACTGCCAAGGGCTTAAAAAAAATGCCCCCACCTCGGTGGCTTATTTATGCAGTGCCTGTAAAGCCCACTTTAAAGAGGTGCTCGAGTATTTAGATATGATGAATTTGCCGTACACCATTAACTCCAATTTGGTCCGCGGTTTAGACTATTACTCGCGCACCGTGTTTGAGATTACCGGCCCCGCGACTGAAGATGGCGTCCCCCCTTTGGCTCTCGCCAGTGGTGGCCGTTACGACTACTTAGCTCGGACGCTAGGGAGTAAAAAAGACATCCCGGCTTTTGGCGGCTCGCTGGGAGTAGAGCGCGTAATCTCGCACCATCAATTTGTCCGTCACGGTTCTAAAATTGCTAAGCCACCTAAAATCTTTTTTATCCAACTCTCGTTTGACGCCAAGTTAAAAAGCTTAAATGTGATTGAGATTTTGCGCAAAGCCAAAGTGCCGGTCACCCACTCCCTCTCCAAAGACTCCCTTGGAGCTCAACTCGGCATGGCCGAGAAGTCCGGTGTCCCTTACACTATTATTTTAGGCCAAAAAGAGGCGGTCGATGGCACGGTCATTGTCCGCAATATGGACACCCGCTCCCAAGATACCGTCGCGGTTGCTGACCTCGCTGAGTATCTAAAAAAGATCAAATAAGTTGCACCCTGATTTAATTTGTGCTATTTTGACTTCTGTTATGAAACGAATTGAAGTCAGTCACAGTGGTACCGAGTCTAGCGTCACACTGCTACGCCGTTTTTCCAAGCGGGTGCAAGGGAGTGGTGTTTTGCGTACCGCTCGCGCCGCAGGGAGTACTCTCCGTCCGCTCTCGCCCCTAAAAAAGAAAAAGGACGCTTTAAAGCGGATCAAAAAGCGCGCCCTCTACGAGCGTGATAAAAAACTCGGCAAAATTATCCCGAATGCTTTCAGTCGTAAATAAAACGCGGCAACAAACGCCGTCTCTCGCTTGGTCTAAAATCACTACCAAAATACTCGGCGCTAATTACGAATTGAGCGTAGTGTTAATTAGTGATAAACAGTCTCACACTTTAAATAAAAAATATCGGGGTAAAGATAAACCAACTAATGTGCTCTCGTTCCCTCTTAGTAAAGGGGATGGTGAATTATTTTTAAATTTAACCCAAATTAAACGCGAGTGCGCTAATTACGAGCGCAATTACAGTCAACATCTCACCGCTTTATTTATCCACGGCTTACTTCATTTGGCGGGGCAAGAACATGGTAGTACAATGGATGTTAAGGAACGCAAGTTCTTAAAACTTTTTGGTAATGGCTACCCATCTCGTCACCGGTCTTGATATCGGTACCTCATCTGTCCGCGTGGTCGTTTGCGAGTACAAGCCCAATCAACCGATCCCGACGGTGTTGGCCCTCGTCCGCAAAAATACGCGCGGCCTTAGGCGTGGTTACATTACTAATATGGAGGAGGCCTCGCAAGTGATTAGTGAGGCCTTACGTGAGGCCGAGCGGGTGGCCGGCCGCCGGATCCGCCGGGTCTTTCTCTCCATTGGCGGCGTCACTTTAGAGTCTAAAATTAATGAGGGTAACGTCGCCATCTCCCGTGGTGACGCCGAGGTGAGCGAGCTCGATATTAATCGGGCGATTGAGGCGAGCGAAGCGAGTTTGCCTGACCTGTCCAATCGCTATATTCTCCACAAAATCCCGCTCGGTTATAAAATTGACAATAAAAAGATTTACGGCCGACCCGAGGGCTGGAAGGGGGCCAAATTAGAAGTACGCACTTTATTTATTACCGCCTCTAATCAGCACATTAAAGATTTTATCCGCGCGGTGGAGGATGCCCGAGTAATTATCGAGGAAATTGTGGCTGCCCCCTTGGCCGCCAGCTTTTCGACCCTCACCAAAGTCCAAAAAGCGGCCGGTTGTATTTTAGCTAATATTGGCTCACAAACCACCTCGATCGTTGTTTTTGAAGATGGCATCCCTCTCTCTATCTCCGTCTTCCCTATCGGCTCAACAGATATTACCAACGACATTGCCCTTGGTTTTAAAATCCCACTGGAGGATGCCGAGCGGATTAAAAAAGGTGAGCATGAGCCAGTGGGGACACGCAAAAAATTAGACGAGATCATTGAGGCACGCCTATCCGACATTTTTGAATTAGTGGAATCCCATTTAAAAAAGATCAGTCGCAACAATTTATTACCAGCCGGCATTGTCATTACCGGCGGCGGCTCCGGGGTGGGCAATATTGAGGACTTAGCTAAAAATCATTTTAAATTACCGGCCCGCACCGCCGCGCACGTCATCG
>CAYTWP010000008.1:0-13004 GCA_964442155.1 uncultured Candidatus Saccharibacteria bacterium | reverse complement strand
AGCGGGAACCGATTTTGGTGTGAAGATATATCGGACCCCTTGTCTGGGAATAACGACGTGATAAACCTCCTCGTGGATTATTTCTTCTGGAGGTGATATTTCCCGATCAATACTGTAAATCTCGCCTCGTTTGATGAATATCATGCCATTGGCCCAAATAAATTCAGGTCGGACATCTCCCTCGGGCGAATTTGGGATAATGCAAAAAACTTGATCGGACTCCATTTTCCTTAAAGCCACTGCTACTCCAACCAAGTCAACTTCCGATGTATTTCCTTGACCTAAATATTGGCCATCCCCCAAATGCCAACCAGACTTCCCCAAGACACATTTTTCGGCCTCAGGTACTAATTGGCCATTCTTCAGACCGAGTTCATTAAGAAATCTTGCCCTTTCTTCTTTGCTCATTTCCACACCCTCCAGTTAAGTCCCAGTTTCCACCCCGAGATTATCATTTTTTACAGAAAAATCAAATAAAACTCGACCACGAGTTAGCTTTTGTGCTAGGGTAGAGGGATTGGAGGAGTGCCTGAGTGGTTTAAAGGAACAGTCTTGAAAACTGTCATATCCGAAAGGGTATCGTGAGTTCGAATCTCACCTCCTCCGCATCGATTTGCTTTTAATTGTTATTTTGATAGGGTGAGGTTGAGTTCATTGATATCAAACAAGGAGGCTTTATGAAAGCTAAATACTATACTATCGAGCAAATGCTCGAGATGATTGATGAATCTAATCAATCTGCTTGTTTTCAAATTTTTAAAGATAACCTAAAACTGTTTCAAATAGTACAAGGTTCGACCAATAATCATCAAAATTGGTCGGGAGGTTACTTTGATCATGTGCAAGAAGTTATGAACGTGGCTGTTGTTTTATATAGACAGTTCAATTTTCTTCGGTCACTGCCATTTTCACTCTCGGATCTTCTGTTGGTGGTGTATCTACATGACATCGAAAAACCATGGAAGTACGAGTTGGATAAAAGTGGTAAACTCCAACACAAGGCGAGTATGGGAACGAAAGATGATCAGCAAAAATTTAGAATGGAAAAACTCGCTGAGTATGGTATTAAATTTACTCCTGAACAAGAGAATGGGATGAAATATGCCGAAGGAGAATTACACGACTATACCAACCAACGTCGAGTAATGGGCCCACTAGCTGCTATGGTTCACATGTGTGACATTGCTAGTGCGCGACTATGGTCCAATTATCCATTGGAGGAAAAAGACTCTTGGTCTGGTGCCAAAAGAATTCGTAATTAAAATTGTGTCGATGGCGAGGGTTTTTCCTCGCCATTTTTATTTCTTATCTTTACCGGCTGTTAGTAAATAGATAATTTCTAAAATACCCAGCGTGTTGACGACTAAGAGGACAATAAACCACTCTTTTTGGGATTTGCGCGCGGCGCGCCAGAGGGCAAAGCCTTTTAAGATTAGTGAGATTACTGAGAGCACGATGATAATTGTAATTAAGCCAGCGCCAAAGGCTCCCACCATCATCCCGACCATTTGATTATTAAGGTTAGTAAAATTACCAATTTGACTCGTAAAGTTTTGCCACATCATATCTGTCTATTATAAACTTTATCTCAAATGATTTAAAGTGTAATCAATTAAGGCTTGGCTGTCGGCTTTTTCATTAAGCGAGCCAAGGACAATAAAAACAATCGGGCGTTTGGTGTTGCCGATTGGGAGCTCAAAGATCGAGAGATTGGTCTCATTGGCGGCGATGGTTTTGCCATTTTTACCTCCAAGGAAGAACTCATTGTCGACAAAATCATTAAAGTTAGCCAGATCAGCAAAACCGCTTGGGCCATAAGCACTACCGGTTAATTTATTAGCCGTGATTTTAAAGATAAAGCCGCGATTGTTGTAAATATACTTGGCTAACATAAATAAATCTTCGGTGGTCGAGACATTTTGTGGAGATGCACCGGCCGGGTCGACAAAAGTAGTGTGGAGCATACCAATGGCGGCGGCTTTTTCATTCATGTGTTTAATAAAACCGGCCCGACCATAAAAGCGAGCAATGGTCTCGGCCGCCTCGTTAGATGACTCCATCAGTAGAGGGAAGAGGAGTTGGTAAACGCTATACTGCCCGCCAGTTTGGAGTCGTGGTTTGGAGGTGTAAATGATGGCTTCGGCTGGCACAGTTGCTACGGAGTCGAGATTAATATATTCGGTCGCAATCAGAGCGGTCATTAATTTGGTAATGGAGGCGATGGGTAACACTTGCGTTGATGAGGCGTTAGCAAAGACGTGATTGTTAGCCAAATCAGCGCTTAAATAAGCTTGAGTGGCTAAGGTTGGGCCAATCGCTTTTTGATAACTAAAATTATCGGGAGAGAAGCTGTGTTCAAAAACTAATACCGGCGTCCCGGCTTCGACTAAGTCATATACTTTTTTGGCGTTTTCGGTGGTGAGGCGGATACAGCCGCCAGTAAACTCCTTAGAGGTTGGGGTGCCATCGGGATAATAAGTCTCGCCATGGATGTAAAAATTACCTTGGAAGTTCATACTCCAGGGCATCCAGACCTGTCCCATACCGGAGAAGTGGGCCTTTTCTTTACTAATTACTTTATAAACTCCGGCCGGCGTCTCCCACCATGACCCTTCTCGACCCTTACTGCTAATGGGCGTTTCTAGGGCCAAGTGGCCATTTTTATACACCCTTAGGGTCATGGCCGAGAGGTCAGCTTCGATTAAATTAGCCTGGTTGTCGATAAATTGTTGTTTAACTTTGCCAAAAAAATCTGGATCCGATAATCCAGATTGCTCGCCGTAAGCCAAGGCGATATGATTTGGTTCTGGCACGGACGGTAAACTAATATTGTAATTTAAGGTGGTGTGTCTAAAAAATAAGAAAGCAAGACTAAATAAACCAATTAAAATTAAGATCACAGGGGTGGGCACTCGAGAGTGGAGTAGTTTGCGCAGCATTATGTGTATAATATAACATAATAACTATGCGCATCTTGGGAGTAGATTATGGTAGTAAGCGAGTTGGTTTGGCCCTCTCCGATGAGCAGGCTAATTTAGCTTATCCACACTCGGTAGTACCCACAACTAAAGCTCGCGACACGATTATCATTTTATGTGAGCGAGAGGGAGTTGATACCGTGGTATTGGGTGAGTCTAAGGATTATAAAGGTAATGATAATGTCATTGCCCCAGCGATTAAACAATTGGCCGAGGACTTAAAGGCAGCAGCGCTGGAGGTGATTATGGAACCGGAAGTTTTGACCAGTGCCGCCGCGGAGCGGGCCGGCGGCACAGTAGAAGAGCTTGATGCTCGCGCCGCCGCGCTCATACTGCAAAGTTATTTAGATCGAACCCATCGCGGAGAGTGGTATTCCACGATATAATAAAAGGTAATGACGTTACGTTTTTGGGAACAGCTCTTTTTACGCTTTTTTCCGGTGCCGCGAGTGCTGGCACCGGCCCGAGCGGGGATTGATATCTCTGATCGACTGGTTAAGTGTATTGTGATGGAGACCGGTAAAAATGGCGCTAAAGTGGTTGGTCAAATGGAAAAGGTCTTACCGGCTGGTGTCATTGAGGCGGGAGTAATTAAAAATCGCGATATTTTACAAAAAACTTTAGCGCTCTTGGCCTCAGAGCTCTCGATTAAGCGTGTCTATGCTTCCTTGCCAGAGGATCAAGCCTATATTTTCCGTCTCTCTTTGCCACCAATGCGTCGGGCTGATATTAGAGCAGCGATTGAGCTCCGATTAGAGGAGTATGTACCACTCGGTCCCCAAGAAACAGTTTTTGATTATGAGATTTTGTCGGGGCCAGCCAGCGGTGAGGTAGCTCGCGAGATCCAAGTAACCGCTTTGCCTAAGGTGGTGGTTGAGGAGTATAGTGCGGTTTTTGTGTCAGCTGGTCTAATAGTTGAGGCGTTTGAGATTGAGGCCTGTGCTTTAGCTCGGGCCTTTGTCCCTTATGGTGAGGGTGAGGCAGTGATGTTGGTCGACATTGGTCGAGTCCACACTGGTTTTGCAATTGTGGCCGCTGGTCGAGTGATGTTTTCCTCCACCATTCATAATTTTGGTGGGGAGGCTATCACTCACAATATTTCTCGCGCCCTCAAAGTTTCAATGGAAGAAGCCGAAAAAATTAAAATCGCTCAAGGACTAAATCGATCAGCGGCCAATAAAGATTTATTTTTTGCCCTGATCGCTGTGCTCTCAGCCCTTAAAGATGAGATCAATCATCGTTATTTATATTGGCAGCGTGATCGCGATGATCGAGCCACTTTCCCTTACCCGTTGCGTCGCTTAGTGCTTTGTGGAGGACAAGCAACATTAGGTGGTTTAGTCGAATATATCGGCTCACAATTAGAACTACCGGTTAGTGTTGGTGATACTTGGATCAATACCAGCTACACTAAAACTTTGCCACCTTTAGATCGTAATCAATCGCTTGGTTATGGTACAGCTATTGGGCTGGCTTTACGTGGTACTTCGCTTTTTACTACCCATGATTAATTTATTGCCTCCACCGCAAATCTTAGCTAATCGCTCGCGCTATATTAAAGCGATGTGGTCGGTGAGTTTATGGTTTTTGGTTTCGGTAATTGGGGTATCGGTGGTGTTATTGATGGGTTTGTGGGGCGTGCTGGAGATTAAGCAAGGCACTTTGGAAAATAGTTTAATGGCTGCTCGGACCTCTAGTCAGGGTCAAGTTTTAGACGAGGCTGAGACCGAGGCGCGAGTTCTTAAACAACAATTGGCTCGGGCTGTAAGTTGGGATAACAAGTCTGGTCAAATTTTACCCAGTGAGTTGATGGCGGCAGTGCTTGACCGACCACGAGGGATTTATTTATCCGGTTTGGAATACATGATTAATAAAGATAGTGTCGCGGAGCTGAGGGTGACGGGAGTGGCCGAGACCCGAGCCGATTTGATCGCTTACGAAAAGCGGCTTAATACCGCTCCACATTTTGGCCCGGTAGTGTCGCCGCTCTCAAATTTTATTACTTCCTCAAACGCCGAATTTACTTTAACTTTACCGGTCGCCACCACCACCAACAAAATATGAAAGAGCTTTGGTTAAAAATCCCAGTCGTGCCGATTATTGCCGCTTTGTTGGTGGTTAGTGCTTGGGGGATGTTGTGGGTCTTAGTGACCGAGACCTTGTCCCAAGTAGTGGCGGCTGAAACGGAGTCGGCCTCACTGACCAAGCGTCAAGAGAATGTCTCTCAATTAAAAAATGTGTTAACGAGTACGGCGGCTGATCGAACTCAAGTTGCCGGCTTATTTATCACGCCGGAAAAAATTGTCCCCTTAATCGAGCTTTTAGAGAGTCACTCGCGTGAGCTTGGTTTAAATTTAACCATTGATCAGGCTGAGACCGGTGCCGAACAATTGACACTAGCCTTAACTGCTACCGGCTCATTTGGGGCTACTAGTCGTTTACTCAATTTTATTGAGCATTTATCTTATTTAATTAAATTAGAGTCAGTCAGTTTACGCCAAGATGGGTCGGCCGAGGACGGGGGTTGGATTTTGCGGCTTAATTTACTGATTGCCTCTTTTGATACGGTATGAAAATTAATTTAAATCCCACTTGGTTAAAGCCCGACCTTGATCGCTTGCACTTACGGCGACGCCCGGCCCGCTTTTGGCTTATTTTTTGCTTGACCATGGTTGGATTGATCGGGCTATTAATTATTGCTCATACCATTTTATTTATACTCTGGAGTGAGCCGATCGGTGAAGAGGCGATTACCGAGGACTTAACTAGTCGTCACCAAGTTAATACTAATTTACTCACTAAGGTGGCCGGTAGCGAGCGTGCTCGTATTAACGCGACCACCACGCCCGTCACCACCGACCCCGGTTTACCAAAATCACTACGCACTAAATTAGCGGAGTAAAATAAAGGCCCCTCGCACGCATCGTGCTCGGGGCCTCGTTAACTTTTGTTTTTGTACTAACCAATTCTCCAGTTGAGCGTCTGCTGAGCCCAAAAAGGAAAGGCTATTTCTGAGCCGATTTCATAATCGTGAGGTACGACCCAGGGCAAATCGTAGAGTTTAAGTTTACGAGATGCTTTAGGTAGATTGTGAAAGTGCCGCGCGTTTCTACTGGTAAATCTCACAAAGGTTTTTATCCCTTGGGGAGTGGCCAGTAGATTTTCCAAAGCGTGAGCGTACAAGGGCAATAGAAAAGGTCCCGTGTAAGCCCCACAAGCACAACAACCATGGAGTGGATGTTTAGCACCCTCATTATGGAAAGCGGAGTCGCCACCAGCCATGACCCAGTTGTAATCTTTTTCGACCAAGTTTATTAAACCTAGTCGATCGGCCTCGGTTTTGATTGGTGGTTTGCAGACTGCTCGGACGTCGCCAAAAGTTGAATCCTCATTGGCGGCCAAGTGATGGGCCGTAAGAGTTAGGCCAAATTTGCCGATTCTGATTTTGGCCATTTGCTCCCAATGAGGAATACAACGAGCATCGGTACCATGCTCCCAAACGATGGTAGCGTTTGTTTCTTCCAGAAACATCCTCACAATCGGCAGAAAAGCAAATTCCGCAACACGATTGCCATAAGTCATCGAAGGATGCTCTGGATGGAAATGAACTTTCATTCCAACTATGCCACAATGCTTAATAAGCGGAAAAAGCTTGCCGTACCGGACGACACCATTTTCCGACTTGGTGGTGCGTAGGCGCGGATAAACCTTGGCATTGGAGATTCCGTATGATATGCACTCATCAATATCTTTCTCGGTTGTTTCCTCTGTCATCATCAAGAACGGCAGAAAAGACATTTCTTGCTTAGCCTCATCAACAATTTCTCTCGCCTTGTCAATGTAAGCTAGCACTGAGTCGGCGGTAGTGAGGCCAGCATTGGTGTTGGGCATTGGGCCTAATACATCGGCACCACCGGCAATTGCTTCGGTAATGAGTGGTCCGACTACTTCGCCTTCTCGCAGATGTGTGTGGACATCAGCGAGAGGATCAACTTCAATCACTCTGTTCATATTCCCATTTCCTTTCTCACAATTTGAGTTGGTCTCAACGGTGTTCTCAAATGGATGGTACCAAAGCTGACGGCCTTGGCGCCGCACTTTCTCACTCGCTCCATATCGCCAAATTCCATAATGCTGGGAGCGATGACGGGTAGTGAGCCTTGTTCGGCCAACTCTCGCACCGCTTTCCAATTGAGGACTTGGGCTGGTCTGCCTGATACGCCGCCGCCTCCGCCACCGACTTTTTTCTCTAGTTCCCATAATAGACTTCGTCGTCCATCAGGAAAAGCCGTTTTCCAGGGTACCGAGTTAATCGAGATTGCTTCCGCAATCCCGACTAAACCACGACTGATCGCCAAGTAATCCTGATCAACCGAGATTTTGACAATCACTGGGTGCTCCGATACTTTTTTTACCGCCTTTACCGCATCAATTACTTGCTCTGCTGGTGAGAGAGGATGGTCTTGGGTGTTGGGGCAGGAGTAATTTACTTCTATGCCGACCAAGTGGAAACGATTTAACATCTCGGTCATAAAGACCAACTCTTCAGTTGAGCCAAAAATTGAAGCCATGATCGGATACTTGCCGTAATTAAGGTAAGGGCCAATATTCCAACACCATTCTCTAATGCCAGGGTTGTACAAACCCACCTTGTTTACCGCTCCGCCGTCTGGCAGTAAACGCACGCACGACCAGGGACTAAAGGGTAACCAAGTCCACGGTCGTAACCATGACAAATTGCTTACCGGATAGGGTCGAGGTTTGTAGGTCAAAGTTCTCAACACTACCGTAAATAATTCGGGCTTGATTAGGCCGAGGAGAGTGAGGGGCTTTTCCCACCACCAACCGAGACCGTCAAAACCAAGTGCACCACTAGCTACCACATATTCCATTCGATGACCGTTTGAGAGTGTAATCACGAGCAGATCCTCCGCTGTTAGTTTAATTGGCTGATGTCAATGACCAAATCAATATACGACTAGACACTACCTAAAATAAGCGATTAAGTCAAAATAAAACCCCACCAACCTCTTGCGAAGCGGTGGGGGTTTGGAGAGTGAAGCGATGGAGAATTAAGCTGCTATTGCACCCTTGATTTCTTCGATCGTTCGCATGACGGCGTCATATGGATTGTCGGCTCTCACGATCGGACGGCCGACGACAATGCGATCCGCACCGGCCTTGATCGCTTTGGCGGGTGTCATAATTCGAGCGGGATCCTGGTCGTCATTTGGATCCTTGTACCAACTCGGACGAATCGCCGGGGTATTAAGTGACATTAATATGCCGAATTTCGCGCGGAGTACCTCGGCCTCTTTGGCAGACGAGATTAGTCCGTCGATTCTGGCATCTACTGCCAGTTGAGCAAAGCGCTTGACGGCTTCCTCGGTCGAGCAAGTGAACATCGCCTTTGTGTCACCCTCTTTGAGGCTGGTGAGAACGGTTACGCCGAGCACTTCTGTGTTCGGCAGTTCGGCCTTGAGAGCCTGCATAGCAGTAACTCCCGCGACGCAGACAGTGGTTAGCAGTTCCGGCCCCACTTCTTTAAGTAATGCGCCGTCGGTAGACATTGTCTCGACGATGTCGATGAGTTTGAGGTCAGCGAAGACTCGCAAACCGCGCTCATGTATTTGATCGATGAGCTGGTAGCCACAAGCTCGGAGAGCGGAGTTTACTTTGAGGTAGACTTCGGTTCCAGCAAGCATGTCGGCTAGACTTAAAACTCGGCGTCTGACTCCATTTCTTCCTCCATTATCAGGTTGGAAGTCGGCAGCCACAATTAATCGTTCCGCTGCAGTCAATATTCTTTTCACAACATTTCTCCTTCCGTTGATTTGGGTTTAGTACACGGCGTTGAGTAGTTCCCAGTTATTCTGATCTTTTGGTCGTAGAGCCACAGATCCTTTTTTGCACAGCGGGCATTCTGTTTCGGTCCAATTATTCATCGGCACGTTGATCAAGGCAACAATTGGTCGGCCGTCGATGTTCGACAGTCCAGAACGATTACAGATTGCCGCAATGGCGGGGAAAATTTCTCCACCTTTTGCTTGGATCGCTGCAATTGTTTTGCTTACGCTCGCCCCCGAGGTGATGGTGTCTTCACAGGCGAGGACCAGCTTACCTTTCACGTTACCGCGCTTTAGTTCCATACTTCCTTCCGGTCCTTTTTCGGTGAAGCCGGATTTGCATGATCCAGCCAATGGGCCAAATTTTTCGGCCAAACGATCGGCGAGAGTAATGGCTCCATAGCCTGGACCAATGACGTAGCCTAATTCGTTAAAATTAGGCATGCCACGAAATTGCAGTTTTCTCGCTAATTCAGTTACAGCCCAGTTGGCTTCATACCCATCTTCAGCCAATACTCCCCAGTTAAAAAAGCCGTCACTGTGGCCGCCACTAGAGAGTTGGACATGAGGACGTTTAGGATTGCCGTCGTGCTTGAAAAACGCTTGGAGTTTAATGTACCGAGCGATCAAGAATTCTTCCATAATCTCTAACCTTTCAAAGTTCAATTCTCCACGCTTAAAGCCGCGCGTGAGGCTTGTCAGTATCAACCGACTCTGGCTAGACAGTATCTAAAATTAGTCACTACGTCAACGTGGTGGGCGATGGACTCTCGACCTACGGTCGCGGGTGCTTTATCGATCCGCCTTGGGCGGATAACGAAAAGCCTTTCTCGTCCTGACGCGAGCAAAGCAGTTTGCTCGCTTATCTCCGGTGGGCGATACAGGACTCGAACCTGTGACCTTTCCGGTGTAAACGGATTGCTCTACCAACTGAGCTAATCGCCCTTATTTGATTGACCGAATAGTAACCCATTTTTCAAAATTATGCTACTTTAAAGATGTTCTGTCTCCGTAGTTCAATGGATAGAACAGGGGACTTCTAAGCCTCTAATGTAGGTTCGATTCCTACCGGAGACACATTATAATTTCACCACCAAAAAACACCCATTGCCTTGAGTGTTTTTTGACCCTTCCTAAAATTAAGTAAAGTTAATTGGTGCGGAAGGTGGACGGCCAAGTCATACTCATATTACCCACACTATCCACGGCGCGAGTGAGATAATAATAAGTAGTGTTTGGTTCTAGGTTTTGGAGGGTGATGCTGTGGTTTATCTGGCCGGCAGTACCAATTAGTTGTGAGCCACTAACATAGGGTTGCTGGCGCGGGCCGGTAGCCTCACTCATCGCTAAAGGTGCAGTGCTGTAAAACACTTGACCTTGAGCTGACTCATTAGTACTCCAAGAAATAGTGGCACTGGTTTTGTTGTACTGGACTCGGGTATTGCTTAAGATTGGTACAGTATCCCAGGTTGTAGATACACCACCACCCATCAAGGTATTAAGACGGGCGATGGTTTGAGGACCAACCCGACCATAACCGGTAGTGTCTGGTGAGCCGCTAGAGACGATCCCTTGAGCGGATTGGAAGCGTTGTACCGCGGCCTGGGTCAAAGGACCAAAGTAGCCGGTGATTAAACCCTCAGGGTAAATACTAGCATTGGTCGCTAAGTAAGTTTGCAATTCGGTCACCTCAGAGCCGGTGTCGCCTAGATCTAATTGGCTAAAAATAGCCGCATCGGCCTTTTGTAACATCAAGAACGAGACTAAGAAGACAATGGCCCCCACCACTCCGATTAAGAGGAAGTGTTGGCGTAATACATTTGATAGATTGATTGATTTGGTCATATTTTAATTTAGTTAATGATTAATAAAGATTTGGTTACATCATCGACCGCACTTAATTTATAACCTCTAGTTACTTATGACGTTTACCCGGCGGCGGTATTACAAGCAGCTCGGCAATGGCCATCATTTCGGTAATATCCTCCATGGCGAGCAAGATAATAGCGGGGAAGTGCTCCGAGGTGGTGTCCTCCTTAAAATGGATTTGCCGGGCATTTAACATCATCACTTTACGGCCAATAGTGGGGAATTTGTGATCCACCTCAAAACCTTTAAAAAAGGTATTTTTAGGCAAAATATCTTCTAGTAGTTTACGGAGCGCCGGGATATCCCATTGACCATTACCTAACTCATAAACCACTTTTTTCTCCGTATTTTTAGGCTCGACCTGAAAGGTGCGGTAAAACGGCTCATTGGCCACCATTACCCGCAAGTCTTGGTCTAAAATTAAAACAGGCTCCCGGACGACATCAACGACGGTTTTAATATAAGTCCAACTTTTTTCCCACACGTGCTCAATTAAGTCTATTTTATCTGGAGTCATAACCCCCAAGACGTTAAATCGCCTAATATGTTACACTGACGGCCTGCTGTAATAAATCATGACTGTATCCGTCTTATGTATAATGACCCCCGATCAAGCTCGCCGACAGCAACAGGCCTTGACGGTAGCCCACCACGATTATGAAAAAGGCCTTAGTAAACATGCCTTTTTTAAGTTGCATGACCGGGCCATTAGCCAAGATTTAGTCCAAGATACGTTTATTAAAACCTGGCGCTATTTAGTCAGGGGCGGTAAGATCGATGTAATGAAGGCTTTTCTCTATCACGTGCTCAATAATTTAATTGTGGATGAGTATCGCAAACAAAAAAATAAAACCACTTCGTTGGAAATGTTGATGGAAAAAGGCTTTGAGCCCAGCGCCGATAATCCCGAGCGCTTATTTAATATTTGGGATGGCAAAGCGGCTCAATTACTAATTAAACGTTTGCCGGAAAAATATCAAACCGTAATGCGGATGCGTCACACTCAAGATCTCTCGATTAAAGAGATCGCGCTGTTAACTAATCAGTCAAAAAATGCGGTGGCCGTGCAATTACATCGAGGCTTAATTAAACTTAAACTGTTAACACGGTGGTCGCGTCATGATTAACCCAACAATTATTTTTGAGGATGAGGGGATTTTGGTGGTGGACAAACCGGCCGGGGTTAAGGTCCATCGTGATGATTACAGTGCACCAGAGGAGGTGACGGTAGCTGATTGGCTACTTACTAATTATCCAGATTTAGCCCAAGTGGGGGAGGTGGTGACTACCAGTACGGGCCAAACTTTCCCTAAACCAGGTATTGTCCATCGCTTAGATAATGAAACTAGTGGCGTATTATTGGTGGCTAAAACAAATGAGAGTTATGATTATTTAAAAGAGCAATTTAAAACTCACGCTATCTCCAAAACGTATCACACTTTAGTTTACGGTACCTTTGGTGATTGGAAAGTGGGTGAGAGTAGAGTAGTTGATGTACCACTTGGTCGCAGTAGTAGTGATCCGCGTCAGCGCGTAGCCAGTAGTAAAGCGGCCGGCACTTTGCGCGAGGCTAAGACGGAGTTTACCTTACTGGAGAGTTTAACTGGTTACAGTTATTTAGTGGCTAAGCCGGTGACGGGCCGGACCCATCAAATCCGTGCCCATTTAAAATATCTCCAACATCCAGTGGTGTGTGACAAATTATATGCTCATGGCCAAGTGTGTCCGCCGCCACTAACCCGGCAAGCCCTCCATGCCCTCGAGGTAAAGCTCGAGTGGCCGGCGGGGGAGGAGTGCCGATTTACCGCCGGCTTACCCGACGACTTTAAAACGACTCTTGATCATCTGCGCCAGGCGTGATAGACTCTAGCACGTATTATGGCTCGACCAATTATTACCCCAGTCAATATTAAAACCCGCCAAACGCTCCCGCTTAAAGCCGGAGCGACGGTAAAGGTGTGGCAAAAAATCCAGGAGAAGGGTAAAACCCGCCTCCAGCTTTTTGAGGGTTTGGTGATTGCCCGCAAACATGGTGCTGAGGCTGGCGCCACCTTTACCGTGCGCAAGGTAGCGAGTGGTGTGGGGGTGGAAAAAATCTTCCCCTTATATTCTCCTAATATCGATAAGATTGAGGTGGTGCGCCAAGCTAAGGTGCGTCGCGCCAAACTCTATTATGTCCGCGAGCAAGCCGCTAAAGAGCAACGTCGTCGGATGAAGCAAAGTACCGTTGATGCTATAGTAACTAATGAAGAGGCTGGTGAGCCTGTCGAAGCTGTGGCAGAAACAGTAACAGAATAAAAAGCGCGGGTGG
>CAYTWP010000007.1:0-13717 GCA_964442155.1 uncultured Candidatus Saccharibacteria bacterium | reverse complement strand
CATCGGCATCAATAACTGACTGATGTGGATAGCAAAAAGAGACATTTCTGAACTCGATTCGTCCCAAGACTGTTGGTAATTGCTTTGGATTCACGGCCACTTTTACCGCCGGCTTAATTTCCAAGATTGCCAAGTATTTTTTAACCTTAGCAAAATCTTGGAGGAGTGCCCGTTGAATCTTAAACAGGTTATTTATATTCGCAAACACATATCCTGACCACATAAACAGTGAGACTAGGTATCCTCCGCTATATTTGCCTTGTACTACATGATAGGAAGCAAGCACCAAAATACCTCCTTGAGCGATAGGGATCAGGAGATTCCTTGCAGTCATCGCTGTACCAAATTTTGACCACAACTTGATACTAAAAGCCGCAGTCTCTTCAATTTTGGCACTGTGTTTCTTGGTGGTGATTTTTTCCAAAGCTGAACTAATGATGCTAGGAATATGCGAGATAATCTCGCTATGCTCTTTAGCAACAAGATTGTACTTTCGCCTTTCTTTTATTAATGGATCGATATAGTACTCAGTCAATTTATAGCCATACCAAGAAAGCAGACAGACAGTTGCTAGAGCAACTAACCCGCATTGCCAATCAAAAACAATGACAGCAATAAGACCAATCATTAGCTCCATCGCTGCTGGCAAAACCTGGTACAGAAAAACCGACACAGTGTTACGAAGAGAGCCTTGACCTTCAAGAATAATCCCTTGGGTCATGCCAGAGTGTTCGTTACGGTGTTGACCAATAGAGAGAGTAAATAATTTCTCTAAGGTCTTTATCCGTAAATATTCCGGTACCACATGATCGAGATAATGCACCTCATACTGATACTGACAGTATGTAATGGCCATCCCTATCATTTGGAGGACCACGCTAACTAACACCAGGGTGAATATTTTTTGCATATCCATCCCCTGAGAAACTTCAGAAATGACCGACCCAAAGAGATATGGATAGGTGAGCATCACCAATTTGGCTAAAGCCAAAAGCACAAACATCACCAAAATTCTGTACCTAAATGGCCGGTAGATTTCCCAACATTTAGACCAAAAACTTTTCATCCCTAACTCCTCCTATTTTTACTGCTACCAGTTACTTACATGTCAAAGATCTACAATAACGCCACATTATATCATAACCAATTTAAAAAAGCAAGTACCTATATTTGACATTTTGGGGTATATAGTTTAGATTATAGAAGTATGGAAAAAATGAATTGCAGTTATATGTCTCGCAACACCGTTGGTCTTATTACCAACGGGCTTTTTGCTGGCTGCAATTCTTCTAACTCTCTCCCTAAATAATCATAAATTTATTTAAACTCTTTAGAAGCATTCCAGCCGGACGAAAGCTGGGATGTTTTTGTTTGACGGCAAATAGATCTTTAACTAAGGAGACAGTAAATGAGTAGCGACCGGATTGTAGTCCAAAGTGGCAACAAAGTTGATTTAGTGATACTTGAGGAGTGTGACATACCATTATTCTTCAAATGGATGAACGATGTTGAGGTAACCCAGTATTTACTAAGCCAAACTCCCTTAATGCTCACACATGAGAAGGAGTGGTTTGAGAAATTGGCTAAAAATTGGGAGACCAATCAAGTATTCGGTATCACCCTTAAGGACGGACAACTGATTGGAAACCTTGGTCTCCACCGTATTGACCACCGTCACGGCACTTGCACTGCCGGCGCTTTTATCGGCGAGAAGGAGTATTGGGGTAAAGGTTACGGCAGTGAGGCCGAAGGTTTGTTGGTCAATTACGCCTTTAGTCGTCTTAATCTCCGTAAAATCTGCTCAAGCGTCTTCTCTCACAACGAGCGTAGTTTAAAAGCCGCGCTCAAAAATGGAGCCGTAGAGGAGGGGAGACGGCGAGCGCAGTTTATCGTCGGCGGTAAACCAGTTGATGAGATTATGCTGGCTGTCTTTCGTGATAGTAATAAGTAAGTAGTTCTTTTGTGTTAAAGCGCCCCGAGCTTGTCGAGGGGCGCTTTTCTTTTGTCTTCTATTTAGGTAAAATGACAGAACTATGGCTGAAAGAAAGATAATGTTGTCGGGAGTTAAGCCGACGGGGCGGCCGCATATTGGTAATTATTTTGGCGCCATGCGCCAATTTGTAAAGCTCGCCGAGGAGCACGAGGCCTTTGTAATGATTGCCGACTTGCACGCCCTCACCACTCTCCACGATGCCGCGGAGCTTAAGCAAAATACTCTAGACTTGGCGCTTGATTATTTAGCCATTGGTCTCGACCCAGCTAATGTGACTATTTTTAAGCAATCAGAAGTGCCGGCCCACAGTGAGCTGGCTTGGATTTTTAATACACTTGTTACTGTGCCGTACCTCCAGCGGGCCCACGCTTACAAAGATGCCGAGGCTAAAGGTAAAGAGCTCGATGCCGGTACTTTTACTTACCCAGTGCTCATGGCAGCGGACATTTTGCTCTACAACACTGATGTGGTGCCGGTAGGCCGCGATCAAAAACAGCACGTGGAGTATGCTCGCGACATTGCCGAGAAGTTTAATCGCACTTATGGCGAGACCTTTAAATTACCTAACCCGCTAATTTTGAGCGATGTGGAGACGGTACCTGGCATTGACGGCCAAAAAATGAGCAAGAGCTACAACAATACGATCCCGCTATTTGCTAGCGATGAAGAAATAGCTAAATTAGTAATGGCGATTGTGACAGACTCAAGTGGCGAGCGGCCAGAGAATGTGTACCAAATCCATAAATTATTTAGGACGGAAGGGGAGCTAGCTAGTTTGTATGAGGAGAAAAAAGGTAAATATAAAGACTTAAAAGAGGCTTTGATTGAGGATGTTAAAACTTTTATTAAGCCACTACGTGATAAGCGAGAGGAGTTAGCTAAAAATCCCGAGGAGATTATTAAAATGTTACAAACAGGTAGTGAAGCGGCTAATAAATTTGCTACAATAAAGATGAGCGAGGTAAAACAAAAAGTTGGTTTGGATCTTTAATTAGATCAATGAAAAAAATTAAATTTGATAACATCAAACTTGGGGTAAAAATCCTCAATCGTTATTTATCACCTCATAAGAAACAGATTATTCTTATTTGGTTTCTAAGTTGTGTATCGGCTCTTAGTAACGGCTTTATACCTTATATAACTGGTAAATTGTTGGACAGTATACTTGCTCCACAGACAACGACTTTATTTTACTTTACCCTTCAATCTTATTTTATTCTATTGGTTGCTTGGATTATCGTCCAAATAATTGCATATTCTATAGATTGGAAAAATGGTTACGAAGCCGACAAATTAGCAGCTATTGTTTGGTCAGAATATATCGCCTATGGAATGAGTCATGTTTTAAGACTGCCAATTCCTTTCCATAAAAAGACAAAATCTGGACAAATAGGTAGCAAAATACAAAAAACAGCTGGGGCTTTTTATAATTTGAGCAAGACTATAGTCGACGTTATTCCTCAATTTCTAACAATTATTATTGCCACAATTCTATTAGCTACTATTAATTTACCTCTGTTGGGCATTTTATTAATCGGCCTGTGCCTTTACATAGCTATATTATTTAAGATTGTACCTCAAGGAGGTAAGCTCCAAAGAGAAATCTATGAAACCTGGAATAAGGCCTGGGCAAATACTTGGGACGCAATTAACAATATTACCACGGTCAAACAAGCCTCGACCGAAGATTATGAAAAGAAGAAAATATACAAAGGATTTTTTGGAAAAGCTTTTATTGTTGATCTCCAATTAGTAAATTTGTGGAATAACCTTGGATTCTACCAGAGAGTAATTATTTTGGTAACCCAGTTAGCTGTCTTCTTTTTCTCTATTATTTATATTCAAAAAGGTCTAATGACCATTGGTGAGTTGGTCGCTTTTAATGCTTATGCTGGGATGTTCTTTGGCCCATTCGTTATACTTGGAAGACGGTGGCAAGACTTCCAAAACGGTATTATTTTCGCATTGGAAGCTGAAAAAATATTATCTTTACCAACAGAGTCTTATGATAATACCGACTCCGTAAGTAAAGCAGTAAGTGGTTCTGTAAATTTTAAAAATGTCGATTATTATTATGAAAAAAGTAAGCCCGTACTTAAAGATATTAGTTTTGAGGTTAAGCCAGGCGAGGTTGTAGCGTTGGTGGGTAGATCAGGAGAGGGTAAGACTACGTTGATAGATTTACTCTCAAACTATCATTCGGCTAAAGTTGGTAAAATTTTAATTGATGGCACTGATATTAAAAAATTTAGTCTTAAATCCTTACGCTCTCAAATTGCGGTGGTGCCACAGGAGGTCGTACTCTTTAATGATACGATTAAAAAGAACGTGCAGTATGGTAGTTTTGATGCTACTGACAAGCAGATTGAGGAGGCGGCGCGGAAGGCACATGCTTTGGAGTTTATTGAGAAGTTCCCTAAAAAATGGAAGCAGGTGGTGGGTGAGCGGGGAGTTAAATTATCCGTGGGGCAAAAGCAACGCGTCGCCATTGCCCGCGCTATTTTACGTAATCCTAAGATTTTAATTTTAGACGAGCCCACCTCGGCCCTGGATGCCGAGTCGGAGAGCTTTATCACCAAGTCGCTTGAGGATCTAATGCAGGGCCGCACCACATTTATTATTGCCCACCGGCTCTCCACCGTCCGCCGGGCCGATAAAATCTTAGTCTTTAAAGAGGGCACTATTGTGGAGCAAGGTAAACACGACGAGTTAATCAACTTACCAAACGGCGTTTACCGCCACCTCTACGAGCTCCAAATTGGCTTGCATCAGTAGATTTGACAGTTCGAAGTAGGTTATGCTATATATATTAATAGTTTATTAGGAAAAGGTCTAAGTCAGAGGGCAACCCGTCTGTTGCCCCTGCCACTCTAGTGGCCTATCGGCTAAATAGGCCACCTAAAAGACCGAGGTCATCTTCCTAGCCGGGAGGATGACTTTTTTATTTGGATAAAAGACAAGTTGTGTTATAAATAAAGGACTATGGAGCGGACATATATTAAAGATTTGAGCGGTAAGGTGGGGGAGGAGGTCTTGATTAAGGCTTGGGTGGATATTAGGCGCGATCAGGGTAAAATGGTCTTTTTTGACTTCCGTGATATGAGTGGCAAAGTCCAAGGGGTGGTTTTGCCTGGTAGTGAGGCGATGGATACCGCCAAAGAGGTGCGCTCGGAGTGGGTGCTGGCTGTGACCGGTAAAGTTAATGCCCGGCCAGAGAAAAATATTAAAGCTGAGGTTTTAAACGGCAATATTGAGCTTGAAATTATTAAGATCGAAGTTTTAAACAAAGCCGAAACCCCACCATTTGAGCTCAACGACAACACTTTTGGTATTAATGAGGAGGTGCGACTTAAATATCGCTACTTGGATTTGCGCTCGGCCCGAATGCAAAAAAATGTCCGCTTCCGTCACAAATTAATTAAGCATGTCCGTGACGAGTTAGATAAACAAGGTTTTATTGAGGTAGAGACGCCAATTTTAACTAAATCTACTCCCGAGGGTGCCCGCGACTACGTGGTACCGTCACGCCTGTACCCTGGTAATTTTTACGCCTTACCTCAAGCCCCCCAGCAATATAAGCAACTTTTGATGGTGGCCGGGGTGGAAAAATACTTCCAAATTGCACGCTGTTTCCGCGATGAGGATACTCGCGGTGATCGTCAGCCGGAATTTACCCAACTAGATATGGAGCTCTCGTTTGTGGAACGGGAAGACGTGATGCGGGTTAATGAGGAGCTGTTAATCTCGACTGTAAAAGCGCTGGCACCAGAAAAGAAAATTCAAACCATCCCATTCCCACGTATTACTTACCAGGAGGCGATGGAAAAATATGGTACCGATCGTCCTGACTTGCGTGAGGATAAAACTGATCCCAACCTACTAGCTTTTTGTTGGGTAATTGACTTCCCATTTTTTGAAAAGACCGACCAAGGCAATTGGACCTTTACCCACAACCCATTCTCCCGTGCTTTACCGGAGCATGAGGAGTGGTTAAAAAATAAAGAAAAGATTGGTGAAATTATTACCAGTCAATACGATGTGGCTTTAAACGGTTTTGAGATCGGAGGGGGGAGCATCCGCAACCACAATCCGGAGTTACTTAAAGCGGTGTTGGAAATTATCGGCTTTAGCGCCGAGCAAATGGAGGCAAACTTTGGCCATATGTTAAAGGCCTTTACTTTTGGTACGCCACCACACGGCGGCATTGCTTGGGGCTTAGATCGCTTTGTGGCTTTACTCCTTAATGAGCCAAATATTCGCGAAGTAATCACTTTTGCTAAAACGGGCGAGGGTAAAGACTTAATGATGGACTCACCAGCACCAATCTCCGAAACTCAACTTAAGGAATTGCACATAAAATCGACTGATGCAAAATAGTTTTAAAGTTAAACAAGGGGAGTTTGAGGGGCCGTTAGAGCTACTGCTCGACTTGGTGGAAAAGCGTAAATTACATATTAGCCAAGTGTCGTTGGCGCAAGTAGCTGACGATTACGTCGCGCATTTAAAGTCTAACGCCAAAATCCCAATGGACGATCTGGCTAATTTTATTTTAGTCGCTTCGACTTTGATGTTTATTAAATCGTTGTCACTCTTACCAAATTTGTCGCTGACGGAGGAGGAAAAGGGTGACATCGCTGACTTGGAGCGTCGGCTTAAACTCTACGAGCAAATGCGCGCGTTATCAGCCAGCATTAAAGAGCGTTTTGGCGCCACCCCGGCTTATACTCAACAAATTGCACCCGCGCGGGAAGTTATTTTTGCCCCCAGCGCCCAAATCTCTTTAACTAATTTATTAACGACCGCTAAATCACTAATTGCCGCTTTGCCCAAAGTGGAAGTGTTGCCCCAAGTGGTGGTTAAAAAAATGATCAGCTTGGAGGAGGCCATTGCCGACTTGAGTCAGCGAGTGAGTCAGGCTTTAAAATTAAAATTTAGTGATTACGTCGGCGGGAGCAAAGCCGATCGAGTAAATATTATTGTCAGTTTCCTCGGGATGCTGGAGCTGGTTAAACAAGGAGTGGTAGATGTCCGCCAGGAGCTAAATTTTGCCGAAATTGAGCTCGAGACCAAAACCGCCGGCGTACCCCGCTACGATCTTTAAAACATCTTTGGTATACTGGCAATATGCCACTTAACGCTCTAATTGAGGCTCTTTTATTTTGGCGGGCCGAGCCTTGGTCACTTAAAGACTTAGCCAACGCTACTAGCACCACCCCTCGGGCGGTAACCGAGGCTCTAGAGGCTCTCCAGGGCTCCCTGGCTGGCCGAGGATTGATCTTGGTCCGTAAGGGGGAGGAGGTCCAATTGGCTACTGCCCCAGCCGCTAGTGAGCTGATTACTAAACTGGCTAAAGAGGAATTAACTCAAGAATTAAGCAAAGCCAGTTTGGAGACTTTAACTATTATTTTGTATCGCGGACCGATCTCGCGCCCGGACATTGATTACATTCGCGGGGTTAATTCCAGCTTTACCCTCCGTCATTTAATGATCCGCGGTTTAATTGAGCGCATCGCTAATCCAAACGATGCGCGCACTTTTTTATATCAAACTACTTTTGACACTTTACACCAGCTGGGTGTTAGTAAAATCGAGGAATTGCCGGAGTATGAAAATATTAAAAACAATTTAGAATCGCCAGCGTCATCATCATGAACTTACCCGTTTTCCCCAGTACTAAACTTCGTTTGGTTTTAATCGGAGGTGTGAGCTTGGCCTTACTTGGCCTTGGTTTGTTATATTTAGCCGGTTATCAAGCTGAGCATAACGTCCCGGATACACCGGCCATCGTCATTACTAATCCGTTTGACTCGGTTTATTTAGAGGCTAAAGCAGCGGTAGTTTACGATGTCGAAACTGGTCAAATCATTTACTCCTTAAACGCCGGCCAACCTTACCCCCTTGCTTCGATCACTAAAATAATGACGGCTCTAGTTTCGAGCGAGATGCTAGCGCCAGAGAGCAAAATAGCGCTGGGACGCGAAGAGTGGTCATTTAAAAATTTATTAGCCTTTACTTTAATCACTTCATCCAATGAGGGGGCCCAAGCCTTGGCTGGAGCGAGCGAGCAAAACACTGGCGAGCAATTTGTCTCGGCGATGAATTTGATGGCCACTAAATTAAGTTTGGCTAGTATGAGTTTTGCTAATCCGACCGGCCTTGATGTTGCCCCTGGTCAAGCTGGCGCTTATGGCTCGGCCGGTGATGTCGCTAAATTATTTACTCACATTGTTAAAACCAAACCAGAATTATTGTCGAGCACCAGACTTGCCAGCGCTAATATTGCCTCGGTTGTTGCTTCACACTTAGCGATCAATACCAATAAAGTGGCGGCGATGTTGCCCGGCTTAATTGCCTCTAAAACCGGCTTTACTGATTTGGCTGATGGTAATTTGGCAGTAGTGGTTGATCGGGGTTTGCGCCAACCGATCGTAATCGTGGTTTTATCCTCCAGCCAAGATGGTCGCTTTAATGATGTCTTAAAATTAAATCAGGCGGCCATCGCGTATTTTGCTGAACCAGCCCATTAACCGTATAATACCCTTATGTTACTTAGCGTTTTTAAAGTCTTAGCTCCTACTGCCCTGGCTTTTTTTATTGGTATCGCTTTGACTCCAATTTTAACCCATTACTTATACACCTATAAGCTGTGGAAGAAAAAGTCCGGCAAAGTTGCTCTTGATGGTCGCGACACACCAATTTTTAACTCTCTCCATAAAGAAAAAGAGGTTGGTACCCCACGGATGGGTGGGGTGATTATTTGGGCCAGTACTTTAATTACGGTCATTTTATTTTGGTTAGCTGATTTATTTTGGCCTAGTGATTTAACAACCAAAATGGATTTTTTAAGTCGTGAGCAAACCTGGCTTCCCATTTTTACTTTAATTGTCGGCTCACTAGTTGGTTTAATTGATGATTTATATCAAGTATTTGGTAAAGGTTTAGGTAATGGGGGATTAGCTTTTCGTAAACGCTTGTTGGTGGTCATTTTATTGGGCCTAGCTGGTGGTTGGTGGTTTTACAGCAAATTAGGAATTGCCAGTATTTTTGTCCCCGGATTGGGACCGATCTTTATTGGTTGGTGGCTCATACCGCTTTTTATTGCGGTAATGATTGCCTTATTCTCCAGTGGGGTTATTGACGGCTTGGATGGCTTAGCTGGGGGGATTATGGCCATTATTTTTGCTGCTTATGCCGGCATTTCCTTTTTTAATAATCAAATCGACTTGGCTGCTTTGTGTGGGGTTATCGCTGGCGGCACCTTGGCCTTTTTATGGTTTAATATCCCACCAGCCCGATTTTATATGTCGGAGACGGGGATATTAGGTTTAACCACCACCTTAACCGTGGTCGCTTTTTTAACTGACTCGGTTTTGTTTTTACCAATCATCGCTTTGCCCCTTGTCGCCACCTCGCTCTCGGTTATTATCCAATTAAGTTCCAAAAAACTGCGTGGTAAAAAAGTGTTTTTAGTCGCACCCTTGCATCACCATTTTGAAGCGATTGGTTGGCCAGCCACTAAAGTGGTGATGCGTTACTGGGTAATTGGGGTAATTGCTGCTATTTTAGGAATGATTTTAGTGTTATTAAGAGTTTAATATGAAATTACGCAAACCGGATCGTTTTTTGTGGATTTTACTGCTGGTTTTGATTGTGACTGGTTTTTTTATTTTTGCCTCAGCCTCACTTGGCTTGGTTGGTCGTTCCGGCCAAGCTAGTTTTTACTATGTGGCCATTAAACAAGCTTTGATTCTATTAGCTGGCGTAGTGGGCATGATCGCTTTATCTAATATTCCCTACAAATGGTGGCGCAAATATGCCATTTATATTGCTTTAGGCGCTTTAGGGGTTACTTGTCTAGTATTTATTGATCAATTAAGTTTTGCCTCCGGAGGTGCTCGCCGCTGGATTAATTTGGGACCACTGACTTTTCAACCAGCCGAGTTTTTAAAGATTGCAGTAATTATGTATTTAGCGGCCTGGTTGGCTACCGCCAAAGAAGCGATCGAGACCTGGGCAGGTGGTTTTTTACCTTTCTTAGGGATTTTAGCCATACCAGCCGCGGTGTTATATTTGCAACCCAATAACAGTAGTATTGTAATTATTGTCATTGCTGCCTTGGCAATGTATTGGGTTGCTGGCGCCCCTTGGAAGCAGATCCTCGCTTTTGGTTTACTTGGTATTTTAGGTCTAGGGATGATTATTAGCACCCGACCATACGTTAAAGAGCGAATTTTAACTTTTTTAGACACCTCCCGCGATGCTCAAGGGGCCTCCTGGCAAATTAATCAGTCATTAATTGCTATTGGCTCGGGCCACTTAACTGGGCGTGGTTTTGGTCAAAGTGTCCAAAAATTTAATTATTTACCTGAACCAATGGGTGACTCGATTTATGCGGTGGCTGCTGAAGAGTTTGGTTTTGTTGGTGCCGTTGCTTTAGTCATTATCTTTTTACTATTAGCTTTATGGGGCTTAAAAATTGCCTCGAGAATTAATGATGTCTTTGGTAGACTGCTGGCCGTCGGTATTGTTATACTAATAACCAGCCAATCATTTATTAATATTGGTGCGATGTTAGGCTTGGCTCCACTAACTGGTGTACCACTACTGTTTATTAGTCAGGGTGGTACCGCCTTATTGGCCGCTTTGTTTGAGGCTGGTCTATTGCTTAATCTTTCGCGCTATCAATGATCGTTTATGAAAATTGTTTTAACTGGCGGCGGTACCGGCGGACATTTTTACCCCCTGATTGCTGTGGCTCAAGCCTTGCATCAATTAACTGATCAACAAAAATTAGTTGATGCTACTTTATGGTATTTAGCGCCCGAGCCCTATAATCCGCGAGCCTTGTTTGAGCACAATATTACTTTTGTTCCGATTACTGCTGGTAAAGTACGGCGCTACTTTTCTTTACGTAACTTTACCGATTCATTTAAAACCTTGTGGGGGATGGCCCAGGCCTTGTGGCAATTATATTTTATTTTCCCCGATGTCATTTTAAGTAAAGGTGGTTATGCCAGCGTCCCCACAGTGTGGGCGGCGCGGATTTTGGGCATACCCATTATCATTCACGAGTCAGACTCCAAGCCGGGGCGAGCTAATTTATGGGCTGGTAAATTTGCCACTAAAATCGCCGTATCTTATGCTGAAGCGGCGAGCTACTTCCCAGCTGCGCGGGTGGCTGTTACCGGTAATCCGATTCGAGCCGAAATTATTAAACCTATTACTCATGGCGCTCACGAGTATTTAAAACTAGAATCTAATTTGCCGGTCATTTTAGTGGTCGGTGGCTCACAAGGATCTACTCGGATTAATGACGCTTTTTTAGATTTAGCGACTGAATTAGTTAAATCCTATCAAATTATTCATCAAGTCGGTAAAGCCAACTTGAGCGAGGTTAGTAAGCGAATCTCTTATCTATTGGCTGACGCACCAGAACGTGAGCGTTATAAAGTATTTGATTATTTAAATGAAACCGCTCTCCGCATGACCGCTGGTGTCACTGACTTGGTAATTTCTCGCTCGGGCTCAGCTATTTTTGAGTTTGCCGCTTGGGGTATACCGGCCATCTTAGTCCCGATCCCAGAGACTATTAGTCACGACCAACGGAGTAATGCTTTTATGTACGCCCGGAGTGGGGCGGCGGCCGTGATTGAGGAAAATAATTTAACCAAATCGATCTTAAGCTCAGAGATTAATCGGATCATTAGTAACCGGGAATTACACGCTAAAATGAGCGAGGCCGCCAAAGCTTTTGCCAAACCAGAAGCCGCCACTACGATTGCCCAAGCCTTAATTGATTTAGCCGCTACTCATGAGTAAAACTCCCAACCAAATTGTCACTCGTTTTGCACCTAGCCCGACCGGTTTATTACACCTGGGTAATTACCGAACGGCCTTGTTTAATTATTTATTTGCCAAAAAAATAGGGGGGCAGTTTTTACTCCGAATTGAGGACACCGATCGCGAGCGGAGCAAACCAGAATTTGAGCAAAATATTTTAGACAGTTTAGCTTGGTTGGGACTCGAGTATGATGAAATAACCAGACAATCTGAGAACGTCACTAAACACACTAACTATTTAAAAAAATTAATTGACTCTGGACACGCTTATCATTCCAAAGAGGAGATTAAGGAGGCCGGGGATCGGTCCGAGGTGATCCGCTTTAAAAATCCCAATCAAATAATTACTTTTACTGATTTGATTCGCGGTGACGTGACTTTTGACACCACTGACTTGGGTGACTTTGTGATTGCTAAAAGCGAGACCGAGCCACTCTTCCACTTAGCAGTAGTAGTAGACGACTTTGAGTCCGGTGTCACTCACATTATCCGGGGTGAGGATCATATCTCTAATACCCCGCGCCATATTTTACTCCAGCGCGCCATTGGTGCCCCAATCCCGATTTACGCTCATTTACCATTAGTCTTAGCTCCTGACCGGAGTAAGCTCTCTAAACGCCATGGCGCTTTGCCGATTACTGATTATCGCGACAGTGGTTTTTTACCAGAAGCGATTATTAATTTTATGGCCTTATTAGGTTGGTCACCCCAACACGGAGAGGGGACCAATGAAGAGATTTTTAACCTGGCGGAATTAATTGAACGTTTTGACTTGGCAGCGGTAGGTAAGAGTGGCGCCATTTTTAATATTGAGAAATTAGCTTGGCTTAATAAAGAGTATTTAAAAAGATTAACTCCCGCTGAACAGATAAATTACGTCGTTCAAGCTTTACCTCAACTAGATAAAGAAATATTAATTAAGATCACGCCACTTATTTTAGATCGGGCTAGTAATTTTGACGAGCTTAAAAAAATTGAGCAAGCAGGGGAGTTAGCTTATTGGTTTGAGTCCCCTAAACCAGACAAAGAGTTATTAAAAAATACGACCCACTTAACTCAAGTAATGGCTTTGTTAACTAACGTAACTGAAGCTGACTGGAGTACTGAGAATATTAAAAACAGTCTCTGGGATTTTGCGACTGAAGTTGGTCGGGCCGAAGTGTTATGGCCAATGCGGGTAGCCCTTTCGGGCCTCGCTAAATCAGCCGACCCCTTTACCATTGCCGCTATTATTGGAAAAGAAGCCACTCTCGCGCGTTTAACTTATGCGCAAAATTTATAGTTTAATCATACTAGCTCTTTTAGTTATTGGGATGGGTAATTGGGCCCACGCGGCAACTGAAGCAGAGCTGACTAATACGATTAGTAACAAACAAGCCGAGATTGCTAAGTTGGAAGCCGAGATCAAAGCCTTTCAATCTAGTATTGCCGAGACTCAAAAAAAGGCGGGTAGCTTGCAAGGAGAAATTAAAGAAATTGATTTAACTCGTCAAAAATTAACTAAAGACATTAGCCTCACTCAAAAAAAGATCGATGCTTCACGCTTAACCCTCCAAAAATTACGTCTCGATATTGCCGACAAAACGAGTGATTTAGAACGGATTAAAGAAACCACTAAAATTAGTTTACGTCAAGTTCAAGCTCTTGACACCTTAACTCCCTTTGCTTTTTTACTTAAGGGTAGCAGTTGGTCGGAGGCTTGGACCGACATTGCCCATTTAGGAAAATTGTCCAATCAATTAATCACTTACAGCCAGCAAATTATTGCTTACAAAACTGATTTGGAACATAAAGAAGATGCGACTAAAGTCGAGACCGGTCATTTAACAACCCTAGGGTCTCAATTAAGCGATCAAAAAACCCTAGCGGATACGACTAAAAAGA
>CAYTWP010000006.1:0-14505 GCA_964442155.1 uncultured Candidatus Saccharibacteria bacterium | reverse complement strand
AGCGCGGGTGGCGAAATTTGGTAGACGCGCTAGCTTGAGGTGGTAGAGCCCGCAAGGGTGTGGAGGTTCGAGTCCTCTCCCGCGCACCGTTTAGGTCTTTGGTAATTTGTGGACTATAACCATGAGGAGGTCACTGAAAATGGCTGGTAATCTTTTGCCGCCCGTTAGAGAAGCAATGGCTCTTTACCTAAAGTTTAAAGGCAAAAAGGCTATACCAATGACTCGAGAGCAATTTATTGCCAAATCAGTAGAGTTGGGTGCAACTCAAGAAAAAGCTTTACAAAACATTGATATGGCTAAGACGTTGGGGGCTCACTCAATTAGTTTAGGCGATGACATGGTCCAGATTGTGGATCTGTAGAGTAAATGAGGGTAACAACTCAGATAGATAAAAAGGGGCCGAACCGGAGTTATCCAGTTGCGGCCCCTTGACTTTTTAATATAATGGGTGTATAATGGACAGTAGAGGAGGTGGTTAATTATGGCTTGGGAAGCCAGAATTTTTTACATCCAGGAAGGTGAGACTTTGTCTAAGGTTGTACCTTTAGATCATGCACGGAGCAGGGATGAAGCTTGGAATCATCTGCGCCAGGCTCTGGTTTGGTCGGGGCTTACTAAGCGTCGTTTGAAGGACGATGCTATGAAAGCTAAATTTGGTGTAATTTTAAAACAAAACACCAAACCCATCTTGCCAAAAAGAAGGCCCAAGGCTTCTATCGTAGCATCGTCAACTCCGTTTCGACCAGTTCAGGAATGGTTGCCGTTGCCAAACCTTGAGCCTAGTCTTGAATGGGCTGGCCAACTTCTGTGAGATTAGGGCGTCCACTCTCAAATTTTGAGAGACCGGGCGCCTTTGTTTTTTGGAAAGTGTCGCGTTATACTGCCCTTACCATGCTTTTTACCGGTAAAGGTGATGGGGGGACCACCTCGTTATTTGGATGCAAACAGCGCATCTCTAAAAGTTCGGCCGTGGCCGAGGCGCTCGGCAATATGGACGAGATTAACTCGTTTTTAGGGGTGTGTAAGGTGGTGGCGAGCAAAGCCTTTTATCGTCTGCCTAATGGGGCGCCGGTGGCCGGGTTGGTCGATGAGATTCAGCAAAACCTCTTTATCGTCCAAGCAGAGCTTGCCGGCTCGGCGATGGCGATTAGTGAGGAGAAGGTTAAAAAAGTGGAGGAGATTATTGGGATGATTGAGGCGGCTTTGCCGCCAATCCACTCCTTTTTTGTCTCTGGTGGTACCGAGGTGGCGGCCTTGTTTGACTTTGCCCGTACCATTGCTCGTCGCGCCGAGCGGCGGGTGGTGGCGGTGGCCGAGTCGGGGGATCGGGAGATTAATGCCCAAACCCGGGCGTACTTAAATCGCTTGTCGTCGATTTTGTACGCCTTGGCGCGACTGGCTAATCATCAAGCGGGTATTAATGAAGAGAAACCGACGTATAATTAGGTAGTCGAAAAAATTAATGGTGGCTATGGTGTAGCGGTAGCACATGAGCTTGTGGAGCTCCTTGTCTGGGTTCAACTCCCAGTAGCCACCCCAAAAAATATTATGGAAAAATTTGAAAAAATTGTGGGTATACCAGATGGGGATATGCCTGGTTGGATTCAGGTGTTAAGAGAAAGCAATTTAACTAATCAGGAAATAGATAATTTCCTGGCCCGTTTAAATGAGACTTATGCTAAAGAAACAGGAATTAATCCAATTGAGAAAGTGATTGAAGAACACCTGGCAGAAATTGAAAAATATATATTAGATAAACATGACCGTGTCCTTACGCCAGAACAACGGGAATATTTTCGTAAAAGTATTGAGGACTCATTTAAAAAATAGTTAATAAATTATAATTTGCCTAATATTTTAAAATATTGTAGTAATTAAGGTGGAATTTAACTTAGCCCATTTCCATAACTTGGAGATCGAGTAATGACAGATTATGTGCAGCTTCAGAAGATTGTTATTGGCTGGCTGTTTGACCAGTTGGGGATCAACGAAGAAATTGTGAGAAGGTTAGTTTTTGTCTGTCGATGGGAAGGATTTGTGTTTTGGGTGGAGGAAGAAGAATTTCTTCGGAAAACATGCGGCCTTGTTCTTCCACGAGGAAGGGAATGGAATATCAAGGAGGCTTTTGTGGAAATTGTCAAAGAACAAGTCGATGATTCTGGTGACGAATTGGTTATACGAAATCTTCTTGGTTTCCCTTTGCACGATTATGGTCAGCCATATGATTTGGTTGGATGGGTAGAAAATAGAGGTTCCGGTCAAAATCTACTCCGCACTAAAAATTTTGCTCAACCAAGAGCTCTGGTGGTGGGTGATCGGCTAGTTACCGGAGAGAAGGTTATTAGTCAGCCTCGGGACGGTGGAAATGGCGCAATTTTGGTGCATTTAGATGATGGCAGAGAGCGAGGTACGTGGTTTAGTTTTGCGTCTCGTACAGCGCTGGCTGTTCTCTCACCAGAAGACAAAGTCCCAGAAGGTCTGTTCGAAAGTTGAGTTATATAAGACTATCAGTTCATATTCGCCGCCCTGGGCTCTCCACGAGCTTTAGGCGGTTTTATTTTTTAGACTTTATTGTCTTAACCTGATACAGTTTTGGTATGGAAGGTAAACATAATGAATCTATGCCGCAAGAGGTGGATTTAAGCCAAGAATTTATAACTTTAGAGGTAATGGAATTTTTAGAAAAAGAGCATCAACTAAGAAAAGTACCGGTACTTAGTATTAATGTTGACCTATCTGATATCGAGGATAAAAATGAGTTTATAAGCAGAGCTCGGAGACTAAAAGCTTTTTTAGAGAGTAATAATAAAGGTCAAGAGAGGAATGTTACTGTGCGAGCGAAACGAGAACAAAAACAATGGGAGGTAAATGCATTTATGTCTGGGGTTAAGTTTGAACCGATTGACTGATAATCGGAGTCTAATTTGCCTAATATTTTTAAATATTGTAGTAATGGTGGTGGATTTGAAAATAATTAAATAAGTTAAAACAACAATAGGTTACCTAACGGAATGGAGGCTTGCATGCAAGTTCAGATTATGGACGGTAATGCGTGTAGTAAGGATGTTAGAAATGAGTTATATGAAATTGTTAAAAACTTGCCGTCTAGACCTCGACTTGAGGTGGTGATGGTCGGAGATGATCGTCGTAGCTTGTCTTACGTGGGGAAGAAAAAGCAAGCCGCCGAAGAGGTTGGTATTGTGTGCAACATTACAAATTGTGATGTTGATATTAGCGAAAAAGATCTTGTTGAGCTGGTTCGATCTCATAGTAACGACAGGGATGTAAATGGGCTTATTGTCCAATTACCACTCCCTAATTTTGATGTTGAGGTTGTTGTTGCGGCCATAGATCCACTAAAGGACGTGGACGGTTTTCATCCTGAAAATCAGGGGCGACTACTCCGTGGTGTGCCTCGACTGATTCCTGCTACACCCTTTGGGATAATCGAATTGTTGCGACGCTATAACCACACCACTAAAGGAAAGCATGTGGTGATTGTGGGACACAGTAAGATTGTTGGTCGGCCGCTTGCGGCAGCACTTTTATGTGATGGGGAAATGGGCAATGCCACTGTTACGGTGGCCCACATCCACACTCGCGACCTACAAGAGCATTGTCTTCGGGCGGATATTCTCATCACCGCTATTGGTCAAGCAGAGTTTTTTGATCACACCTTTGTTAATCCTGGCGCTGTTGTTGTTGATGTCGGCATCAACTTTAAAGATGGAAAAATGGTAGGGGATGTCAACTTTAACGATGTGAGAGAAGTGGTTTCTGCTATCACTCCCGTTCCTGGAGGTGTTGGTCCAATGACTGTAGCAATGTTGCTGTACAATACAGTGGAAGCTTACAAGCAACAAAAGTAAAATAAGCATACCGCCTACTGGTTCTCCATGAGCTTTGGGCGGTTTTATTTTTATAAAATTGAGCTATAATGCACGAACTTATGGATTTACTTTGGTCTTATCTTAAACATTATTGGCGGGTGTGTGTGCTGGTGCTGGTGCTGGCGGCGATTAATCAAATCTTTTCGCTCTTGGACCCGCTTATTTTTAGGCACGTGGTGGATGATTACGCTACTAAGTTTAGCCAATACACTTTCCCTCAATTTTTGAGTGGCATCTCTATTTTGATGGGTTTGACTATTTTAGCGGCCTTTGTCTCGCGAGTGGCTAAAAACTTTCAGGATTATTATCTTAATAATGTTACTCAACGCGTCGGGGCCGAGCTATATGCTGATGGCGTGGCCCATACCCTCGACCTGCCCTACCAAGTATTTGAGGATCAAAGAAGTGGCGAGACACTAGGCACCCTCCAAAAAGTGAGAATGGATGTCGAAAAATTTATCGCTGCGGCAATTAACATCGTTTTTGTCTCGTTAATCGGCTTTATTTTTATTGCCATTTACGCTTTGAGCGTTAATTGGCAAATTGCTTTAGTTTACGCCTTAACGGTGCCGCTTATTGGCGGCATTAGCTATGTTTTGAGTCGCAAATTAAAAGTGGTGCAACAGCAAATAATGCAGGAGACGACGGCCTTGGCCGGCTCAACCACCGAGTCGCTCCGCAATATTGAGCTGGTAAAAAGTTTAGGTTTGGTCGCTCAAGAAGTTAATCGGCTTAATACTACGACCGATAAAATTTTAGCTCTCGAGCTTAAAAAATTGCGCTACGTTAGGAGTTTAAGTTTTGTCCAAGGGACCATCATTAACTTTTTGCGCACGGCGATACTCTTTTTTATGATGTATTTGATTTACACTCAAGCCATCACTTTTGGCCAGTTTTTCTCGCTCTTTATTTACTCGTTCTTTATCTTTACTCCACTCCAAGAGCTGGGGACGGTGATCAATAATTGGCGCGATGCTCAAGTGTCGCTCGCTCGTTTTAAAGAGATTTTGCGCTTACCTAAAGAGGTGGTGCCGGCCCAACCTAAAGCATTGGGGCGAGTGGCAAGTCTCGCTTTTAATGCTGTAGACTTTGCTTATTTTGAGGCTAAAAATAAGGCTTTAGAAGGGGTCAGTTTTGAGGCGACGCGTGGGGAGACCATTGCTTTTGTGGGACCCTCCGGCTCGGGTAAAACGAGCTTGGTTAAATTATTGGTGGGTTTGTATCAGCCCAAGGCCGGTAAAATTAATTACAACAATATCGCCAGTACCGAGATTGATTTTGAGGAGTTGCGCTCGCAAGTGGGTTTTGTCACGCAAGATACCCAACTGTTTGCCGGCACGATTAAAGAGAATTTGCAGTTTGTTAATGCTAGTGCCACTGACGAGGAGATGCTCGACGTTTTAAATAAAAGCGCGGCTCAAAGTTTGCTCGCCCGGGCCGACCTAGGAATTGATACTTTAATCGGTGAGGGTGGGGTCAAAATCTCCGGGGGCGAAAAACAGCGTCTCTCGATTGCCCGGGCCTTACTGCGCCAACCGAGTGTCCTGGTGTTTGACGAGGCGACCTCGGCGCTTGACTCGTTAACCGAGGAGGAGATTACTAAAACCATTCGCGAGCTCGCGGTGGCTAAAGAGCATATTACGATTATGATTGCCCACCGCTTGTCGACAATAATGCACGCCGATCGGATTTATGTTTTAGAAAAGGGGCAGGTGGTGGAGACTGGTACTCACGATGAGCTCTTGGCTACCCCAGGCCTCTACGCCGCCATGTGGCGCCAACAAGTGGGAGAGCGGTAAAATATGAGGATTTTAGTAAAGGCTAAAGCGGGAGCGAGAGAAAGTAAATTGGAAGTACCGGCGCCTAAATTATTGAGTACCACCGATGAGCTTGAGCTTTATACTGCCTGGGTCAAAGAGCCACCAGAGAAGGGTAAAGCCAATGACGCGGTGATTAAATTATTGGCCGAATATTTTAAAGTGCCACGCTCCCACGTCCACCTCATCTCCGGCGCCACCAGCAAGCGCAAATTGTTTGAGATTGATGATTAAAGAATATAATTATAACTATGGAAAATGATACTAAAGAAACGAGAGTAGGGGTGGGAGTGATGATTTTTAAAGAGGGGAAAGTTTTGTTGGGTAAGCGGAAGTCACTAAATAAAACTGATGGTTATTACCAATTCCCCGGTGGGCGGATGGATGAGGTAGGGGAGAAGCCGATGGCTTGCGCTTTGCGCGAGGTGGCAGAAGAGTGTGGACTAAAAGTAAAAAATTTAAAGTTTGTCTGCCTAAGTTATTTAACCGACTGGCCTTCAAGGGTGGGTATTGGTTTTAAGGCCGAGTGGGACTCCGGTGAGCCGGTTTGTGTCGAGTCCGATAAGTGTGATGGTTGGGAGTGGTATAGCCTTGATCACTTACCAAGCCCCATTTTCCCCATCACCCAAGTTGTCATCGACGCTCACCAAAATAGAGAGGTCTATATTGAGCGCTAACCATTACTCTTAATTAAATATTTACGGATGTCGTCAAAGGTGCCGCCGACTTTTTTGCCGGGGTTAAAGATGTTGAGCGGGTCAAAGATTTTTTTAGTCTGCTCAAATAAATTAATTATTTCTGGCCCAAACTCTTGCAGTAAATAAGGGGTGCGGATAATGCCGTCATTGTGCTCGGCGGTAATCGAGCCCTCGTACTCTTTAACTAAATCGTATACTTTTTTAGATAAGTCTAAAATAATATCGGCCGAGTATTTGTCGCTCAAGTCCATGAGTGGGATGATGTGGAAGTTGCCGTCCCCGGGGTGGCCGGCAATAGTGTAAATTAATTTATACTCATCAATTAATTTTTGGAGCTTGGGCAAAAACTCCGGCAAGTACTCCGGCTTGACCACAATGTCGTCAATAAAGGGCGCGGTCCGGCGGCCGCGCACATGCTTACGCAACAAGTTAAAGCTCTCGCGGCGGATGCGCCAATATTTTTCCGACTCATCATGATTTTTAGTAATCCTGGTTTTATATTTAAAATGAGTAATCTTGCTCTCAACTTTCTTTAATATTTCAGCAATCTCGGCCTCAGATTGCCCGGTAAGCTCGACCATTAAAATTAATTTAGGTAATTTACCAGCAGTGAGGATGGTCCAGGCCTCGGGGATAAAGCTAAAGCCTAATTTAAACGCTTGCCATAAGCCTAATTGTTTAAAAAAGTCGAAGGCAAATCTGATCGCCAATTTTAAGCTGTAATCATCATAAGACTCCAAGCTGTCGGGCTTAAACGGTAAAATCTCATTAATCAATTGACTCAATTGTTTAAGGTCGGGCAAAAAGACGACCAACATATTGGCATAGGGCTCCACGGGCCAGAGTTTAAAAGTAATCTCAGTTACTAGCCCTAAAGTCCCTTGCGAGCCCACAATTAAGCGACAAAGGTCAAAAGTGCCAGCTTCCTTGTCGTAAACATTCCACAAATAATAACCGGCCGAATTTTTAGACACTTTTGGTTTGGCGGCCATCACCGCCTCGTAATTGTCACTAATTAATTGCCACAGTTTAGTATAAATTTCACCCTCTAAAGTATTTAACTGTTTCTTTTCTTCTAATGCAGCTAAAGTTAAGGGTTTTACGGTAATTAAACTGCCATCACTTAAAACTAATTTTAACTCTTTAAGTTGATTCTCGGTTTTGCCATATTTGATTGTTTTTTCACCGCCACTATTATTAGCCACCATGCCACCGACACTGCAGAGCTCGCGCGAGGCGGGGTAAGTGGGCATTAAGCGCTTTTTCTTTAATGTCTCTTTTTCTAAATTGCGATAATAAGCTCCTGCTTGGACTATTGCCTGATCCTCCGTCACTTCTATTACTTTATTTAAGTAACGATTTAAATCGACAATAACTGAGTGGTTAATCGCACCACCGGTCATGTCCGTACCACCAGCTCGGGCGGTGAGAGAGAGCTCGGGGTACTCGGCCTTGTGCTCATTTACAAACTTAACCAAAGTTTGGACGTCGGCCGTGTCTTTAGGGTAGGCTACTAACTCGGGCTTAATCTCAAACAAACTGGCATCCCGGGAGTAAGTCTTAAGTGTTTTAGGGGAGTAGTCTAAGTCGCCCTGGAAGACAGTTTTAAGTTTGGCGAGTAGTTTTGGGTCCATTACTGGCTATTATACCTGTTTAATTGATCTATGATACTATAAGCCTGTTAATCGCTAATCGAGACTAAAATATGAATATTACGTCACGTCATGTGCTCATTGTGCTGGTGGTTGTGGCTTTGATTGCCTTTGGTTTTTATACTTATAACTCTAATAAATCTATGGATACAACTGAACTTAAAATTGAGACTTTAACGCCGGGTACGGGTACTACCACCGCGGGGGTGGGCCAAACGGTAACCGTCCACTATACCGGCTGGCTCACTGATGGCACTAAATTTGACTCGAGCGTTGATCGGGGCACGCCCTTTAGTTTTAATTTAGGTCAAGGTCAAGTTATTGCCGGTTGGGATCAAGGAGTTGCTGGCATGGCGTTGGGCGAGAAGCGTAAATTAACTATCCCACCGGCTTTAGGTTATGGGGCGGCTGGTACTCCCGGGGGTCCGATCCCACCTAATGCCACTTTAGTCTTTGAAGTGGAGTTGTTAGAGGTTAAATAATTAAATTTATGAAGATTGAGGAATTAAATCGTTTAGCCAGCTCCCGTCGTCGTAAGCGGGGGTGGTTATGGGGCAGCGTAATCGTAATTATTTTAATTATTATTGGTATCAGTGTGGCTAGTGTCAAAAGTGGTGGTAAGGTGACGGCCGTCGGTGATTTGGCTGACGCGGTCACGGCTCTCGATTGGCAAAAAGGCAGTACTAATCCCGCCGCCACGATTGTAGAGTACAGTGACTTCCAATGTCCGGCTTGTGGGAGTTATTATCCAGTGATCAAAGAGTTGTTGGCTAAACGGCCAGACATTGCTTTGGTTTATCGTCATTATCCTTTGCCCCAACACGGGCAAGCTAAAGCAGCCGCGGCTGCCGCCGAGGCGGCTGGAGCCCAGGGTCAATTTTGGGCCATGCACAATATGCTGTTTGAGAATCAGTCAGTCTGGAGTGGTAAATCTAGCGCCCCAGAAATATTTATCGGCTATGCCGCCGCGCTTAAACTTAATTTAGATCAGTTTAGAGCCGACGTCGCTTCCGCCACTACCACCGCGGCGATTAATGATGATTTGGCCTCGGGTCGGCGCTCGCGGGTCAATGGCACGCCGACCTTCTTTATTAATGGCCAGCAAGTAGATAATCCAGCCGGGGTGGAGGAGTTTATTAAGTTAATTGATGCGCCTAAAAATGAGTCTTAATCAAAAAATTGCCTTTGTCATTTTGGCGTTAACGGTGATTGGTTTTGCTGATGCCGCTTATTTGAGCACTAAAACATTATTGGGTCAAACGGTACCTTGTCCGATTACTGGCGGTTGTGAGACAGTAACCAATAGTCCTTACTCGCGGATTGGTGGTGTGCCACTGGCTGTTATTGGTGCCGGGTATTACTTGGTGTTGATTATTTTAGCCTTGTGGTATGTCGACAGTAATAAGGCTAAGGTGCTTAAAGCAATATTGGCGATATCTGGTCTTGGCTTTTTGTGGACCCTTTATCTGACTTACTTACAGGCTTACGTTATTAATGCCTGGTGTATTTATTGTTTAGCCTCGGCGGCCACGACCACTTTAATTTTACTTACCAGTTGGTGGCTTAATCATCGTCTCTCGAATGCGAGTTGATGTTGGCCCCACGTTTTTTTTGGTCTTTGGAGTGACTGGTGATTTAGCCGGCCGCAAATTATTGCCAGCCTTGCTCAATTTGTCGGCGGCCGGCTTAATGCCTAAAAAATTCCACTTAATTGGCGTCTCCCGGCGCCCCTTCTCCCAAACCGATTTTGCTACTTTTTTACGGCAATCAATTAAGCCGATTAATCGTGAGGCTTGGTCTGAGCTGGAGTGGCTGATTGGTAAAAGCGAGTATGTCTCCGGGCAATTTGATGATCCACTGCTTTACTCGCGGGTGCTCGAGACGGTGCGGCGAGTGGAGAGCGAGTGGGGGATGTGTGCCAATAAATTATTATACTTGGCCGTGCCACCAGCCCTCTATGAGCCGGTATTGTCACAATTGGGTAGCTCGCCACTCCGTTTACCTTGCGGCGGCGGTGAGGGCTGGACCCGCTTACTGATTGAAAAACCATTTGGTAGTGATACTAAAGAGGCGGCGCGGCTGGAACTAATTTTAGCTAAAACGTTTAAAGAGCACCAAGTTTACCGGATTGATCACTACCTCGCTAAAGAGGCACTCCAAAACGTGCTCGCCTTTCGCTTTGCTAATCGCTTGTTTGAGCCACTATGGAATTATAAACATTTGGCCCAAATTACGGTGCGATTGTGGGAGCGCGGTGGGGTGGGTGGTCGTGGGCCATTTTATGATGGTTTGGGTGCGCTCCGCGACGTTGGCCAAAATCACGTGTTGCAAATGGCGGCGGCGGTTTTAATGGAGGAGCCTAAAAAAATGAGCGCCGATGACATCCGCGAGGCGCGAGCCAAAGCGCTTAAAGTAATTGGTTTGGCCGATAAAAAAAATAAAAATCATAAACTAATTCGGGCGCAATATACCGGTTACGGCAAAGAGGCGGGGGTAGCTAAACATTCTAATACTGAAACCTTTTTTCACCTCGAGACGCTATTAACTGGCGCGAGGTGGAAGGGAGTTAAATTAATTTTAGAATCGGGTAAAGCCTTGCCCGAGTCTAAAGCCGAGATTGAGGCGGTGTTTACCACCGGGAATAAATTAACCTTCCGCATTCAACCCGAGGAGGGGATTACGCTTACCTTCCGCATTAAGCATCCGGGACTCGAGGATGGTTTTGACACCGAAGTGCTGGGTTTTGATTACAAAACTAAATTAGGCTCGGTGCGTTTAGTTGATGCTTATGAAAAGCTCCTCTATGATGCCTTTTTGGGCGATCAGACCCGCTTTTCCACCAGTGCCGAGGTAGCGACCGCTTGGCAATTAGTCGAGGCCGTCCGCGCCGCCTGGGACCGCGAGACCCTTTACCCCTACACCTTGGGCACTTACCCGGTGTTTGAGTAAATTGACATTTTAAGGGTGGGGAGGTATGCTAGCCGTATCGCCCTCCGGGGCATTTTTAATTACTTTTAACTAATATGAATCTAGCTACTTATATTAAAGAAACACGTGCCGAGCTCTCCCACGTCAGTTGGGCCACTCGGGAGCAGGCCATCCAGTACACCGCTTTAGTGATCCTGATCTCGTTAGCGGTCAGCTTTTATTTGGGCTTGTTTGACTCGATTTTTAGCTTTATTTTAAAGTTAGTAATTTAATAAAATCTTTATGGCTAAACAGGAATTGAATCAGGGTCGCAATTGGTACGCCATCCATACTTACGCTGGATATGAAAATGCCGTCGCTCGTAACTTAAAACAGCGCATTGAGTCGCTCGGGATGGAGGACAAAATTTTTAGCGTTATTGTGCCGACGGAAAAAAAGGTCAAAATCAAAGGCGGCAAGCGCGTCACCGAGGACGAAAAGATTTACCCCGGCTACGTGTTGGTGGATATGGTGGTCACCGACGACTCTTGGTACGTGGTGCGCAACACCCCGCGGGTGACCGGCTTTATTGGCTCGGGAGTGGTGCCAGTGCCGCTGGAGACCAAAGAGGTGGAGGAGCTCTTCTCCCGCATGGAGGGCTCGATGCCTAAGCATGCTATTGACTTGGAGCTCGGTGAGGCGATCCAAATTACCGACGGGCCTTTTAAAGACTTTGAGGGTAAGGTCAGTGAGATTGACAATGAGCGCGGTAAGGTCAAGGTCCTGGTCTCAATGTTTGGTCGCGAGACACCGGTGGAGCTCGACTTCTTGCAGGTTAAGCGGATTTAAGGTAGGGTAGAGCATACATTTATGGCTAAAAAGGTTATTAAACAAGTTAAATTACAAATTCCGGCTGGTAAGGCAAATCCCGCGCCACCAGTTGGTCCCGCCCTTGGTCAGGCCGGCGTTAATATTGGTGAGTTTGTCCAACGCTTTAATGCGGCGACAGCCCAACTCGGTAATGACATTATCCCGGTAATTATTTCCGTCTTTGATGATCGGAGTTTTGATTTTGTGTTAAAAACACCACCCGCTTCCAATTTAATTACTAAAGCCGCCGGGATTGAAAAGGGCTCCGGTAAAAACAAGGCCACTAAGGCCGGCACCATCACCCGCGCCCAAGTTAAAGAGATCGCCGAGAAAAAGATGGCTGATCTCAACGCCCATGACGTCGAGCAAGCGATGAAGATTATCGAGGGCACCGCTCGCTCTATGGGCGTGGAGGTGAAGTAAACAGTTTTACTATATTTTAAAAATATGATAAGAGTGAGGGTGGATTTTGCTGTTTGTAAACTAAGTTAACTACAACTAAAGATAGAGGAAGGAGTGTGACCGATGTCTAATCGTGGAGCTTTGGCTTACCAGCAAATAAATTCGATGCTGTTAAGTCGTTGCGTACCAGGAGCAGATCCAAAAAATGTCAATGCAGCTTCGCTTGATGTAGTGATTTCGAATGAGGTTTATTGGGTAGAGGGTATTACTTTACCTGCACCTCATTTGCCGAATACACCACAGACAATTCGCGAGTTGTTACCAACTATGGGCGCTCGCAAGCATAATTGTAGCGGTCTGTATTTGGTTGATGAGATTTACTTGGCTCGTCTCAATGAGGCGGTTGTATTACCGAGTCAGGCGTATGGTTTTGGTAATCCTAAAAGTAGTACTGGTCGAAATGATGTCCACGTACGAATTTTGGCTGACCATGTGCCTCGTTATGATGCGGTGGCGCCGGCGGGTCTTTCTGGAGAACTTTGGGCGGTTATTAGCCCTAAATCTTTTCCGGTATTGATCCCGACCAACTATCCCTTGAGTCAGATTCGGTTTTTTACCGCTGATACTCGTTTTAACGAGCTTGAATTGGAGTTGGAACTGAATCGTCTAGGTAATTTGAATCAATCATTGATTTATGATCAAGATAGTCGCCCGATCAATTATCGAGATATCAAGGTCAGTGATCGTGACGGTTCGATTATTCTCACTCTCGATCTCTCAAAAGAGATTGTGGGGTATCGGGCCATTCAAACTAAGAGACCTTTTGATTTTGGAGCGACTAAAAACTCGGTCAAACGAGAAGACTTTTTCGAGCCAATATACAAACGGTCGGACAACTCAATGGTTTTGGCTAAAGGTGGATTTTACATTCTACTGACAGCTGAATATGTCTCGGTGCCAGAGCATTTGTCTTGTGAAATGGTTCCGATGGACGAGCGTAATGGCGAATTCCGTTCCCATTATGCGGGGTACATTGATCCAGGTTGGGGCTGGAAAGCTGACAACTCGGTTAGTGGACAGCCGCTCGTTCTAGAGGTGAGGCCGTTTGAGAACTTGGTCGTCCGTGATCGGGCGCCATTTGCCAAAATCCGCTTTGAGCGAATGATGGAAAAGCCCGAGATGGTCTACGGTGGAAGTAATTCCAATTCCAACTATGCCAGCCAATGTTTGCCGCGTCTGTCTAAACACTATCAAGATGAATAGGAGAACATTTGATGAAAAAAGGTAAATTCATTGTAATGGATGGGAGCGATGGGTCTGGGAAGCAGACTCAAGTTGCCCTCTTGGTAGAGTGCTTGCGTCAACAAGGGAAAAAAGTCGTGTCGATGGATTTTCCTCGTTATCACGACAAATTCCATGGCCGGATACTAAAGGAAGCTCTACAGGGGAAGTTTGGCGACTTTTTGTCTCTTAACCCTTATGCTGCCTCCTTCTTGTATACTGGTGATCGCTTTGAGGCCTCCGAGGAAATCAAGGTACTACTAGATCATGGTGATATTGTGGTGGCCGATCGTTTTACCACGGCCAACATGATCCACCAGGGAGGGAAGTTGTCTGATCCGATCGAACGTCAAAAGTATCTGGATTGGATAACTAATCTAGAGTACGGCTACCTCAAGTTACCTCAACCGGATGCGATTTTGTTTTTGCGCGTGCCGGTAAAAATTTCCCTCAAACTTCTTGAGGGGAAAAAGGGTAAGGATAAAGCGGAAGAGAGCATTCTTTATCTCATGCAGTCGTTAGCTTGTGCCGAGGCGATTGCTCCGCAATATGGGTGGCTGATGGTGGATTGCGCCCCTGATGGTGTAATGCGTGAGCGCGAAGACATCCATCAAGAGATCGTCGAAAAAATCCTCCCTTTGTTGGAGTAAAACCACAAAAAGAAGCCCCCAGATGCGTAAGTGTCTGGGGGCGTTTTATTTACAAAATAGCAGCAAAATGGTAGTTATGTGAGTGGACTAAATCAGCACCTGAACAACTAATCAAATACTAAACCTACTTCAACTTCAACCAAGGAGAAAGAGTAATGAGTATCAAGGATCTCAAGCATGTCGTAAGGCCATTACCAAATGGGGGACAAGTTGTTTTGCTTAACACTGGGGCGGAGATTACCGCGGAAGATCTAGCAATGCTCCAAGCGCTTTACTCCCGCTCACCCAAAGGGATATTTGAACATTTGGAGAAGTTGGATGAGGTGGGCTCTGGTAAG
>CAYTWP010000005.1:0-14649 GCA_964442155.1 uncultured Candidatus Saccharibacteria bacterium | reverse complement strand
AAAACTTTTTAGAGGCCAAATCCTCAAAAGTGACACACTTTTTTAGAGTATAAAATAAGGCCGCCATTGGCGGCCAGTTTGATTGCGCTTCAGTCAAGAAGAAAATCGGACTCCTTAGTGGCTTGGTGATTTGCTTTCATTCGCCGCGCGGCGTCGAAGCAGGTGACAATTTGCTCGTCTGGTTCTGTTGGTTTAAAGACCATTTCAAGATCTTTCAAGTGAGTATGAGACCCCTTGGAGATCTCTATAGCCTCAAAACAAGTAATTATTTCTTCTGTTTCCTCATCTTTAGGGTCAATCATCCTTAAGTCCTCCACGGTTTTAACAAGGTCCTTACTTTATTTTAACTCTACATCTTACCCACTTGCTCGTCCATGGCTAGGTTGGCCAGGCGATCGGCTTCCCCGTTTTGCTCGCGGCGGACGTGGACAAAATTAATTTTAGTTACACCTTTAAGTAGATTAGAAATCTCTGTAAAAAAAACTTTAAGTCGCTCCTCTTTAACTTTATATTGTTTAGTTAATTGTTTTTGGACCAGCTCACTATCTAAACGGATCTCGATGTCATAATCGGCCAAGTTTGCACCATATAATTTTTTAAGCGTTTCGAGGGCCAAGATCACGGCTCGATACTCGGCCTCATTGTTAGTGGCCACCCCAATACCTTGCGACACGGTTTTAATTACTTTACCCGCGGCATCGGCAATCACCACCCCCACGCCGGCATTACCAGGATTGCCCCTCGCCCCACCATCAGTATTTACAATCAATTTAATCATTAGGGCCAGTTTACTCTGCTTTTTTTAAATCAACAATGCGGAGGCGGAGTTCGGGACTACCTTTAAAGTAAGATTTTTCCATCGTGGCTAGGAGATCAATCGTCTCCCCCACTTCCACCTTTAAATCTTTAACGTAAAAAAAGCCGATGGCGCAAATATTTTTGGTGGTGCCAATTTTAAAGGTTAATTCCAAATGGATGCCCCCATTACCAAACATTTTAACTTGCGCCACTTTAATTTGATTAAATAAAAACACCGGCTTAGGGTTGCCTACGCCAAAGGGTGCCCACTGCTCGATTACCCGCCAAGTGGCCTCATTACACTCGGCTAAAGTTAATTCTCGATCATAAAAAATAGCACTCGACACTGTCGCTTGTTTAACTTGCTCATACACCGCATTCAACTTCTCGCTCAACACCCCTTCTTGCTCTGGTACCAAGGTAAACCCCGCCGCCATTACGTGGCCGCCTAAGTCACTAAACAAGCCCTCGCCCGCTGCCCGCATCAACTCCACCAGGTTAACCGAGCCGTCGGAGCGGCCCGAGCCTTTAGTCTTACCCGTCCCCGTCTGCCCCCACACAAACACCGGCCGGTGATATTTTTCCACCAAACGACTGGCCGCTAGTCCTAAAATCCCAGACGAAAAATCAGCCCTCCCCACCACTAACACTTGGGGTAAATTATCAGGATCAACAGTACTGTCGACCACTTCCAAAATCTTTTCCACCGCGCCTTTACGAGCGGTATTCTTTATATCCAGTGCTTTAGCGATTTTCGTCGCTTCTCCGACATTCTCAGTCATTAATAAATTGTAGGCCTCGGAGGCATGACTCATCCGCGAGGCCGAGTTGATCCGCGGACCAATCATAAAACCGATATCATCCTCGGTCACAAAGCGCGGATTAAGTTTAAGGGCAGCTAGGAGTGCCCGTAACCCCACCCGCTTGGTTTTACGTAAAACAATTAAACCAAAATAAGCCAGGGCCCGATTCTCACCGGTCAGTGGCACCATATCGCTAATGGTGGCCACCGCCACTAAATCAAGCAACCACTTTTCCCACCCTGGCGGTAAATTAAAATCGCCGCGCGCAATCAGGGCTTGGACCAACTTAAACGCCACGCCACTACCACATAACTCTTTAAACGGATATTTATCATCAGCTTGTTTGGCATCAATAATGGCGTAAGCCTCGGGTAATACCGGCGGCGGTAAGTGGTGATCGGTAATAATCACCTCGATATTATTTTTATTTGCCAGTGACACCTCTTCAATATCAGTGATGCCACAATCAACGGTAATAATTAGTTTAACGCCACTGTCGGCAAACTCTTTAATCCGCTCGAGGGAAAGACCGTAAGACTCCAAGTGTCGATCCGGGATGAAAATATCATAAAATGTAAAACCAATTTGATTAAAAAATGAGGCCAAGATCGCCGTGGCCGGCACACCATCGGCATCATAATCGCCAAAAATAATAATCCTCTCCTTGTTTTTGATAGCGGTTAAAATCCGCGCCACCGCTTGCTCCATCCCCTTAAACAAAAACGGATCGGGCAGGTCGTGCTCATAATCCGGTTTTAAAGGGGTTGGCGGTAAGGTTAAGTCTTTCTTTTTCCATTCCATAGGACTATGATTATATCATTATATGCCGAGCGACTGCCTATTTTGTGACATTAGTAGTAAAAAATTACCCTCCCAAGTAGTTTACGAGGATGCTGACTTTATCGCGATCCTAGATATTAAACCGGTTAGTCCTGGTCACACCTTATTAATCCCCAAGGCTCACTACCTCAATTTGTTTGAGTTGCCAACTGACTTACTGACTAAATTAGGCCCAGTGATTAAAGAGTTAGCCCAAACTGTAAAAACAACCAGTAACGCTGACGGCCTAAACTTAGCGATGAATAATGGTACCGCCGCTGGTCAAATCATTGACCATGCCCACATTCATCTCATCCCCCGTTTTAACAGCGATGCTTTAAAGCTAACGCCTTAAGGCCCGGCAAGGTGCCGGTGGCTAAAAAGTCGAGCATGGCCCCACCCGCCAAAGAGACAAAAGAGAATTTAGTTAAATAATCAGTCCCGGCCAAACAGGCTAAGGTGTCCCCACCACCAATCACCGAGTAAGCACCACTGGCGACTATGGCCTGTGCCAGGTCCCGCGTCCCTTTGGTAAAACCCGCCTCGTAATTACCAATTGGCCCATTCCAAATCACTTGTTTAACTTGTTTTAGCTTCTCGATCAACAATTCAATTGTTTCCGCTCCGGCATCCACAATCGTCTCATTGTGCATCACCTCACTAGCCAATTTAATCCGCGGACTAGTCCGATCTGTCACCACTACATCCAGCGGCAAAATAATTTTAGCGCTTTTTAACACCATCGCCGACAATTTAGCCTGATCATCAATTAAGGAGTGCCCAATCTCCCACTTATTTTTTTTAAAAAAGACGTGCGCTAAGGCCCCACCAATAAAAATGTGTTGAGCTTTAGGTAAAAAAGTCTCAATCACTGGTAATTTAGTACTAAACTTAGCCCCACCTAAAATAAGGAGTAAGGGCTCTTTAGTAGTAAGGAGCGGTTTAAGGGCCTCATACTCCGCCACAAAGCGCAGGCCGGCATAAGCTGGCAATAGCTTAGGCACCGAGACAATCGAGGCGTGAGCCCGATGCGAGACGGAAAAGGCATCGTTAACATAAATGTCGGCTAAACTAGCCAGCTCACGCACTAACCCTAAATCATTTTTTTCCTCCCTTGGATCATGACGTAAATTCTCAAGCAAGACGATTTGATTTTTAGCTTCACTCGCCTCCTCACTGTCAGCCACAAAATCTAAAGCATATTTTTTACGGAGCCACTGGGCTACGGGCGAGAGTGAGGCGTCGTGCTCAGCATGACCGATAATAAAAATTTGTTTGACACCGACTTTAATTAGATAATCAATCGTGGGTAACGAGGCAATTAAACGAGCCGGATCGGTAATTTGCCCACCAGCAAACGGCACATTAGTATCGAGTCGCACTAACACTTTTTTGCCCTTAAGCTCGCGACGCGTTAATTTGGTTAATGATTTAAAGGGCGCCTTCATGCCACTTTGTCGGCTAATTTAATAATCTCGGCTAAATTTTTAGCCTGGAGCGACTCCCGGCCAATCAATAAGCCGTCAGCTTGGCCAATACTTAAAAACAATTCGGCATTTTTAACATTAACCGAACCGCCATATAAAATCGGTATCGCCATCCCAATCTCTTTACCGAACAAATTAACTAATGTTTTACGGAGAAAGATAGCATGATGCAAAAATTGTTCCGGAGTATCGGCCCCGGTCGCCAGCGCCCCAATCGCCCACCGAGGCACATAGGCCAAGACCAAACGCTTAGCCGCCACCCGGGGCACTTTATCTAAAATAAATTCCAATTCACGAGCCAACCCTTCTAAATAATCACCATCACCGTCACGCTTGTCCTCTCCAATACAAATAATTGGCGATAAATTAGTTTTTAAGACGGCGCGAGTTTTGGCGGCGATCACTTCTAAATTATCGCCCAATTGACGTCGCTCAGAGTGACCGACCAACACATATTTAACCCCCAAATCTCGGAGCATGAGCGGTGAAATTTCGCCGGTATAAGCCCCCTCAAACTCGGTAAAAGTATCTTGAGCGCCAAATGAGAGTTTGCCTGGGGTGGCCAAAAGTGGGGCCAAGTAAACAGCCGGTGGACAGAGTACGGTTAAAACTTTTTTAGCTTTGGCACTAACTGTTTTAGCCGCTAACGCTAAGCGTTTAGCCTCGGCCAGAGTAGTGGGATTTAACTTCCAATTAGCGACAATCAGTTTAGGTCGGGCCATAGCAATACTTACCACCTATTATAGTCGATTACTCGGTCTCAAACCAATCGGTTAAACGCCAAGTGCCTCCTGGGCCAGAGGTAAAGAGCAAAGAAGCAATACCAAGCTCATATTTTACTTCGGCGGTATTGCGTAGGCGAATACGATAACCGGTAATTTGCTTTAATTCATCACTATTATCTAACCTAATCTCGCCACTGCCGGAGTATAGGAGTAAAGCGCCACTAGCGGTATTATCTACCTCAATCGCGGTCTCAGCCCCACCCTGCTCAGCACTCTCATTTTGCGACACTAATAAAATATAAGAGCCGGCCGTCCCATTACCTTGGAATTGAGGCCCATTATTGAGACTAATTTTACTGGAGGTTAAACGATTAGCTGGATTATCCGCAATAATGGCGACACTTTGGCCACCAACAGAATTGGCTATTTTAATAATTGGATTATTTTTAATATTAATATTACCAGTGACCCAAATTGGACCAGCAATGGTGATGGTCGGATTGCCCGAAATTTCAAAATTACAAGTAATTTTAGCCGGACCAATAGTGGTGTTATCGCTAATAGAATACGGACAAGGAGTACTAATTATTGTCCCTAAGGCCGCCCCCGCCTCCCATTCGGCAATCAACTCATCACTAATTGGTAAAGAGGAGGTGGCTTGATCAGCACTACCGGGGTGAGAGCTACCCACCACTGTGGAGTTACTAATGGTCGTGTAGTAGGCATTACCATCAATAGTGGAGTTTCTAATCGTATGAGCGTACACCGTGCCGGTCGCATGAACACCATCGACTAAACCAGTCGGCCCAGCCGAGATCACATCACCACGAATAATATTAGAGTTATAACCATAAATCGGACCATTGGAATAAAGGTTACCTACAACCGAAGAATTATTTTCGATTACAAAGCCACCTTGATCGGTTTGGACGCCAAAATTAAAACTAGCTCCACTACCTAAGGTTAAACGAGAACGCAGGGAGCGTAAATAATCTTTAACATCACCGGCGGCGGTAATGGTTTTAACTTGGCCAGTGGTGTTAATCGTCGTCGTGGCCCAAGTATCAGCAATTTTTAAAGACTCGGTCGAGTTAACCGATTTATTGGTCCGTAACCGGTAAACAATATCCTCTACTCCCGATTCCGCGGTAAAAAAACTTTGACGGGAAAAGGTGGCCCCCTTGACGGCCTGATAATCATTAACCATTGGATTAACCACTCCAGCCACCACGGCGCCGATTAAAGATACAATCACCACCACGGCGCCGATTAAAGCTTGTCCTCGATTGTCATAAAATTTATTCGACATAACTGCCTCGTAAAATATTGGTATTTTCAATCGTTTGATTAATGACGCGGCCAGTAGTACTAGCGCTTAAATTAAGCTTAACATAAACCGCCTCTGACTGATTGGTGGTCAAACGATAAGCAGTAAAACTATTGACCCAGAGTCGCCCAGACATTAAAGATTGAAAAGACTCGTTGTCGCGACGAATTAACAATTGACCACCCGCCAATTTAAAAGTAGTGGTATAGGGAGTGCCCGTCTCTGTTTCCCCAGCTAAAACTAAGACACTGGAGGTTGCCCCCAAAGTACTGCTGCTGGTTACCACACTCGTTGCTCCTCTAATCTCATAACCCAAGCGACCAAAAGCACTGCTCCCGCCCCGGGCCAGCTCCCGCATCACTTGATAATCCGGCACCGCTTTATACAAAGAGATCGTTAAAGCCACCACTATTACCATAATAGTCACCACCAAAGCACTGGCAATAATGACCTCGACCAGTGTGACTCCACGTTGATAATTAATCGGCTTCATAATTAATCGCTAAATTGATTAGTGATTAAAGCCGACAAGGCATAACTGGTGGTGGCCTGACCCTCAAGCCAAGAGACGGTGGCGGTAACTAGCCGACTATTAGGATCCAAGGTGCCGCCACTGGAGATAATATCAGCATTAGTGTCCCTATAAACTGGCAAAAAGGTAACGCAGCGGGCAAAGCGCTCAAGCGACCAAGTTAAAGTAGTGGTGGCCTGCCAAGTGGCGGTTGTGGTCGCAAATAATAAATAATAAGAAGTGTTATTAGTTTTAGCGGTGATTTGAGTGGTAAAACCATTATCCCGCCAAACTCGCGCCACCTCTAAACCCTCTTCGGCTAAATTAACGGCCACTACTTTATTTAAACTCCGTTTGGCCAAAGCACCAGAAAATTGAAACAGACTAGCAATACTAATCGCTAAAACCAAAATAATACTAACACTAACTAACACCTCAACTAAGCTAAAACCACGTGGGTTCATATTTAAACTATTGTACAACGACCGTACCATTCGGACTAACAATTACCTGTCGTGTAGTAGTGGCCCCAGTGATACTGACGGTGGTAGTGACCCCACTAGTTAGAGCACCGGTTAAACGACTAAAAGTTAAATCGACCGCTGGGGAAATGGATAAAGAGATGGTTGGGGACACCTCATAAGTCTCAGTGATATTACCAGCACTGTAACTTGAGCCACTAAACAAAACCGCTCTGTCGGCTAAAATACGTAAACCATAAGCACTCCCCTCAAAGCCCGACTGGGTTTTACTTTGAGTTTTATTAATTAGACTGGCCACTTCTTGAGCCGTAGCATTGACATTAGTTTTTTCGCGCAGGCGGCCACCAGAATAAAAAACCAAGCTGCTCAAAATGGCAATAATCGAGAGTGTTAAAATGAGTTCCAAAAGGGTAAAACCTCGGGTCATAAAAAGTTAAAAGGCATCGGTTAAGGAATAAATTGGTGAAAGCAGGGCTAGGGCAAAAAAACCTACGGCTCCACCAACCACAATCATTAACAATGGCTCAATAATCGTCGAAACATTTTTGACGGCTTGATCAACCTCCGTTTCAAAAAAAGTAGCGCCGCGGAGTAACATATCGGAGAGGGCGCCGGTCTCCTCACCCACCTCGGTCAACTCGGACACTAAGGGCAAATATAAATAAGGCCGAGCAGCAAAAATGGCTGATAAATTAATCCCCTTCTCAATTTTTTGCGCCGCCTCGGTTAACGCTTCTTGATACAACACGTTTTGACTGACATCAGCCGTAATCACCACTGCCTCAACCATACTGACTCCGGCCATCAACAACGAGGCGGTGGTCCGCATAATTAACGCCGCATTAGCCTCCCGACTCAAATTACCAATCACCGGCAGGCGGAGTAATCCGGTGCAAAATAGGCGCTGACCCAACTTACTTTCTAAAGCGCTAAATAAGCCGAGCAATAAGAGCGCCACCACAAAAATTAAAAATAAATAATGATTAATAATTAATGAGCTAATCCCAATCACAATCCGAGTCGACAGTGGTAAATCAACATGTAATTCGGTAAAAGTGGTAATCAAAGTCGGGATGACAAAAATAATCATTAAAACGGCGATGGCGATAATTAGTAAAATAATAATTGCCGGATAAATCATCGCCCCACGAATTTTGCGCTTGAGATCATAACTTTTTTGCATCTGCTCACCTAAAGTCAGTAAGGTTTGTGGCACTGTCCCCGAGCTCTCGGCCGCCTTAACCATCGCCACAAAAATAGCCGGAAAGGCATTAGGGAACTCGCTCAACGCTTTACTTAATAAACTACCGGCATCAATCCGCTGGGCCACCGACTCCACCACTGTTTGAAATTGTTTGGACGAGGGCTGACGACCCAACACCCGCAACGCTCGAGCCAACGGCAAACCAGCACTAAGCATCGCACTTAAATTGGTGGCAAATAAAATTCGCTCGCGCATCCTAATTGGTAGACTAAATGACTTAAACCACGAGCGCTTGGTGCTAACCTCATTAACTTGAATCACCGCCTCACCACGCTCGCGGAGCACTCGAGCCACCCCAAAACGATCGGCCGCCTCCAAAACACCGCTCGTGACCTGGCCATCTGTTGTTTGGGCTTTGTAATTAAATTGCATATTATTCGGTCACAACCCGTAAGACCTCCTCAATGGTGGTGAGACCCTGTACCGCTTTAAACATCCCGTCCTCCAACATGGTCATCATCCCCTCGCTTTTAGCCTGACGCTCAATCTCATCGGCGGTCGCACTTTTAATCACCAACTCTTTAATCGCCGTCGACATCGGCAAAACTTCATGAATGCCAATTCGATCAGCATAACCATCAGCTGAGTCAGTACTTGGTTGTGGTTTAAAAAAGTCGATGGTCGACCAAGTAGCGGTCGTGGCAACAATCTTTTCCTTCTTCAATAAATCAAGGAGGCGTGGTAAATCAACATTCTCGGACAACTCGGTTAACTCGGTTTGAGATAACTTATACGGCGTTTTAGCCACTAGACGACGGACTAAACGTTGAGCAATGACCACATTAATAGTAGAAACGAGTAAAAATGGTTCCACCTTCATATCCAACAAGCGCGGGATCGCCCCAGCCGCCGAGTTGGTATGCAGGGTCGACAACACCAAGTGACCGGTTAAAGCGGCATTAATCGCTAAATTAGCCGTCTCTTCATCCCGAATCTCACCGACCATAATAATATCCGGATCTTGGCGTACTAACGAGCGGAGACCATTAGCAAAGGTAAGACCAATGTCAGGCTTAACTTGAGTTTGATTAATCCGTGGGATTTGATACTCAATTGGATCCTCCACGGTGGAAATATTAACGTCCGGCGTATTAAGTAGTTCTAAAGCGGTATATAAAGTAGTAGTCTTACCTGAGCCAGTTGGACCAGTAGCTAAAATCATCCCGGTGGCCGCCCGAGCCGCTTTATGGATGCGCTCTAAACTCTCACCATGGAAGCCGAGCGATTCTAAGGTAAACCCACGAACCGAGTCGGGCAAAAGACGCATCACCACCTTCTCCCCGTAATAAGTTGGTAGTAATGAGACCCGGAACGAGACATTTTGTCCAGCCAACTCTAATTTAAAGCGACCATCTTGAGGCAAGCGCTTTTCATCCAACCGCAATCCGGCCAAGACTTTGATCCGGGCCACAATCGCTTGATTAACCTCTTTAGGCAAAATCATCGCATCATGGAGTAGACCATCAATGCGGTAACGGACCACCAGCTCCTGCTCAAACGGCTCCAAGTGAATGTCGGACGCTTTTTGAATAATCGCGTGCGAGATTAAAGTATCAACCATCCGCACCACCGGTACATCTTCAGCCAACTTTTTTTCGGCCTCGGGGGTATCGTCGGTCCGCGTCAGTTTAGCGGCATCAGCTCGGATCAAGTCACCAAACTCGGCTTTGAGACTCTTTTGATATTGGAGCAGGACTTGCTTGATGGAAGCGACATTGGTTAAGCGCGGTAAAATTTTAACGCCCAGACCTTTGCGCACAAAGTCGATCGCTTCAAGGTCAAGCGGATCAAGCATCGCCACCTCCAAACCATCGTCGGTCTTTTTATAAGCAACAATATTATGCTTGCGGGCAATCGGCTCAGGAATTAAACCCAAAGTCTCTTTAGGTACCCGCTCTTTGGCTAAATCCACAAACGGGATGCCGAGTAAATAAGAGGTGACTTTACGGAAGTCGTCCTCATTAATTTTACCCTGATTGATTAAAACCTCGGACAACTCTTTATGATTTTTAACTGACTCTAGAAGCGCCGCCTCGACGTCGCGCTTGCTGACCAAGCCGGAGTCGACTAAAAACTTCTGTAATTCATGAGGATCAAGATGCATATCAACTTTATTATAACAAGAAAACCCCCGTGTTGCGGGGGTTTTCTAACTAATAGTGTTAATTAAATTTTAATACAGGTGTAGTACTGTTCGATGTCGGTGCGGTAAGTCGGTGGACTGGTATTACCAAAACAGTTAGCGGTACATACTTGGGTCACCTTTTCACCAGTAATTTTTGGCTCAGAGAAACCAATAGCACATTGTAATCTTTTATTACTAAAGAAGTTAAAGCAAGACATTGGGGCAATAGCACCGGCCATACAATTCTCAATTGTTTTTGGCGAAGTATTATAGCCACCATTATTAGTAATCGACTGAGTAGTAACGCCATATCCATAACTCCCTCCTACTATATAAGTGGGTGTCGCCGTTGGTAAAGGCTGACTAGACCAGGATGAACCATTAGAAGTTAGCACGTTGCCTGAATTACCTGGACTTGGTAGTGGATTTGAAGAAGCTGGTAGTGTTTGCCAACTGGCTAGTCCAGTAGCATCGGAGGTTAAAACTTTACCAGCACCAGCACCAGAAGTTAGTTGGATTGCCATAGCTTTAATATTGCCATTGACATTAAACATTGGTCCACTGGCTGAAAAATCAGGGGCAGTAAATCCAACACTCGCCTTAATGCCATCACTCATAATACCGCTGTTTGCCACCCATGCAGTACCGTTATGACGCAAGGTTTGATTTATTGCACCAGCCGGCAGATTATTAGTGGCCCCACCAGTAGTCGCCACGTCTTTACAACCACTAGCATCACAGATTTGGAGCTTATCCCAAATTCGGACTAGACGCGCACCTACTGATGTACCCCCACCAATAAAATCAACTCCTTGAGCATAAGTAGCCGGATCAAAAAGATTGTAACCAATTTTGCCGGCATTGGCCGCTTTACCTGCTACCGCTGTACCGAGAGACAACGCCCCATGAGGACGTGTTGCTGAAAAGCCAATTTCTAAGTCACCAACACCACTAACCCGAGCTAAATTATTAGCTAAAGTACCATCGGCATTGTAGCGATCAATAGTTAATCCACCAGTAGCTCCATCTCGGCCCAATACCGGCATCACTGTCCCGCCATTTGGACCAATTGCGATCCCCCCACCATCCACTTGTAATTTAGTTTTAGGCGCTACGGTACCGATACCAGTATTACCAGTAGTCGTTGTTTTATAAACCGTCGTACCATTGTCTGGCGATGACCAATAGTTACTACCACCACCGGTTGCCGTTATTTCTTTACATTGCTCCAGGAGCGGTAAGGACTCATTACAAAGATAAACTTTATCCCAAATCCGCACTGTCCGATTACCTAAAGCTGGACCAAGACCACCACCGTAAATATCAATGCCATTAGTACCACTTTTACCATAACCAAATTGACCGGCATTTGGCGTTTTACCCGCTACCCCACCACCAAGCTCAAACGAGGCGCGAGTATTACCCCATAAACCAATTTTAAAGTTACCATTAGTATCAATAATCATCCGATCACCGCCACCCGCTGGTGCCCCTGGCGCAGCAGCAGCATCTTGATCCACAATATAAAAACCTTTTTGACTGTTATCGCCGGCCCCAGAACCTGAATGAGCAGTAAAAGTCCAAAGGTGTCCGGCAGTACCAAGAGTACCAACTCCGAAATTGGCATTGGTACCGGCAATGTGGAGGGTAGTAACCGGAGTGTCGGTATTTATACCCACCTTACCACCGAGAGGGTTAATCGCAAACGGATAAGCGCCAGTACCAGATTTATAAGCTTGGAGCCAGCCAAATTCCGCAGTTGTCCTATAATTTAAGCCCGTATCGCTGTTAGTATCAAGACCAAGAGAAACAATCTTACTCTGGTCGGAACCACCTTTAATTTTAATTTGTCCAGCATCGGAGCCATTTAAAGAACTATTATTAATTATTTGCAATATTGCCGAACCAATAGCTGTCCCTGAGTTAGGGTGCGGACCAATTTGCAAAGAACCAGCTTTGGTTTGAGGGAAGAGAGAAACATTAATGGGCGCGTCACAACCCGGGCTACCACTAGCACAAGTTGGTGGAGTCGCAACTGGTGGTGTCCAATCAGCTAAAGCGACTGAGGTAGATACAAAAACCAAAGCAAGTGCTAGTAAAAAAGTAGATAATAATTTAGACATATTTATGTAAGCCCGTTAGGATAATATGCTTTATAGTTTATCATGATTAAGTTTAGTCATCAGACGAGAAAAAATAGGATGTGGATAAGCGACTCGGATTGACAATTAAAAACAGCCTTGGTATCATTATAAAGTAGTGATGTCCGTGCCAACGGGCACTTTTTTTACCCAAAATAGCCTTATATCTAAACATATGATGGATTTAAAAGCCCTCAAAGGGGCCTTAGAACAATTAGAAGAGGAGCGCCATATCTCGAAAGATAAAATCATCGAGGCGATTATTGATGCCTTGACCGCCGCCTACAAAAAGGATTATGGCAAAAAAGGCCAGATTATTAGGGCTAATTTAGACTTGGATACTGGAGCTACCGAATTTTACCAAGTCAAAATCGTAGTTGATGAGAGTACCGTCCGGATGCCTGATGGCGACGAGGAGGTAGAAGTGGAGGAGTTTGTCGCTCCCTTAACCAATGCCGATGGTGAAACGGTGGAAAAACCCCGCTTTAATGAGGAGCATCACATTATGCTATCTGACGCGCGTAAAATTAAGAAAGATGCTGAATTGGGTGACGAATTGACTTTCCCCCTTGAGACTAAGGAGGATTATGGCCGCATTGCCGCCCAAACCGCTAAACAAGTGATTATCCAACGGATCCGCGAGGCCGAGAAAGGTTCGATTTTAGACGAGTACTCCCATCGCCAGGGTGAAATTGTTAACGGTAAAGTCCAAAAGATTGAACGCGGTAACGTCTTAGTCGATCTGGGTCGCGCCACCGCCATTTTACCCTACGATGAACAAATCCCGGGCGAGTTTTACCGCCAAGGGGAGCGTTTACGTGCTTATTTAATGCTGGTAGAGGAAACACCCCGGGGCATTACCTTGCGTCTCTCCCGGGCTCACCCCCAATTTATTAAAAAATTGTTTGAAATTGAAGCCCCCGAGATTGCCAATGGCGCCGTCGAAATTAAAGCCATTGCTCGCGAGCCTGGTGCGCGGACCAAAATCGCGGTTTGGTCAGGCGATAATGGTATTGACCCGGTCGGCGCCTGCGTCGGCCAAAAGGGCTCACGGGTCTCGACGGTCATTGCTGAATTGGGCGGGGAAAAAATTGATATTATTGGTTGGTCGGATAATGCCGAGACTTTTATTCAACATTCGCTTTCACCAGCTAAAATCAATAAAGTCAGTCTAAATGAGGAGTTGCGCCAAGCCACCATTGAGGTGCCGGCCGATCAATTCTCCCTCGCTGTCGGCAAAGGCGGTCAAAATGCTCGCTTAGCCGCCAAATTAACCGGCTGGAAGATTGACATTGTCGCCCCCAACTTAAATGCTACCGAAGCGCCCTTAGAAACTAATTCAGAAGCCACCGAATAATATGAATCTTTGGCACGACATTCCCCCAGGCACCAAAGAGGCCTTTAATGTGATTGTGGAAATCCCTAAACTCTCCCGAGTTAAGTATGAGTTAGATAAAGAGACCGGTTTAATCCACGTTGACCGGGTACTTTACTCACCAATGCACTACCCGGCTAATTACGGCTTTGTGCCCCAAACCCTGTGGGATGATGGCGATCCGCTGGATGTTTTAGTGATGTCACACGAACCGTTTGTCCCGGGTTGTTTAGTCTCGGCGCGACCAATTGGTGTCCTCTCCATGACTGATGGTGGCGACAGTGATGCCAAAGTGTTAGCCGTCCCTAAAAATGATCCGCGCTTTAACGGCATCCAAGACCTAGACGACTTAGAACCGCACACTTTGGAGGAAATCCACCACTTTTTCCGCGTCTACAAGGATTTACAGCGCAAAGAGGTGTTAGTTGGCAATTGGGAGTCTAAAGCCAAAGCCCAAACCGACTTTGAGCACGCCCTTAAACAATACCAAGACAAATACACCAAATAGTGCTATACTACAGGAGTATGAAAACCAAACAATTTATTGTTATTTTAACCATTATTATTGGTATTTTAGGAGTTAGTTCCGTAGCTAAGGCTCAAGAAGTAAGTACTACTACCTCGAGCACTAGTCCACGTAATTATTTAGACAGTTTTAAAACTTTGCGCCAAAGCATTAATCAAGATCGACGCGAAGCCTTGCATGACCTTGAAGAGCGCCGCCAATTATTGGAGGCCCGTAAATTAATGTTGGCTAGTACCACTAAAGATTTCAAAGACGAGCGTCAAGAG
>CAYTWP010000004.1:0-14723 GCA_964442155.1 uncultured Candidatus Saccharibacteria bacterium | reverse complement strand
ATTGGGAGACAACTGTTTGGTCATCACCATTGCCGTAAAAGATGGCGAGTTCTCAGAGTGGGATTTATACACCAACACTCCAAATCCTCTACCAGGAGGCAAACATCCACCACAAGAGGAGTTGGAAAAACAAATCGCTGAAAAAATCAAAAGCGATAACGAGAGGGAGAGAAGGCGCGCATAGCTATCTCCCTGCTTAGACTCACCATCCCCCGCGAAGTTTTGCGGGGGATTTTTTGTTATAGTTTAAAGACATGAAACATAAAGAAATTTTAGACCAGGCCAAATCGGCATTAGTCGAGATCTACAATCAATACAGTAAAGAAGGTTTGGTGGCAATTTATCTTCACGGATCAATTTTGACCACTGACTTTAATGACTCAAAGAGTGATGTTGATCCCATTGCTATAACTAAAGCTAATCACCACATCGGAATAGACAAGAAAATAAATGATGGTTTAGAAGTAAGATACCCACACATTAATCATTTTACTGTCCGTTTTCTTTACCAAAGTGAATTAAACGGGCAAGAGATTAAGGGTTTTATTACCCGATACATAGCACCGGCCTTACTCTTGTTTGATCTCCCAAATTGGGAATTAGTAGCCGGAACAGCTATACACAAGGAAGAGTTTGGCTTAGGTAATGTAAATATTAACGATTTAATAAAAATCAGATTAAAACAAATTGAATGGAAAATGGAAACTCTAAACGAGGAACCAGACAATTATATATATTTACTTAAAGCAATTGCTCGATTATGTCATTTAATACAAAGCCCCATGGAAAAGTTCTCCTACAGCAATTTGATAAAAAACAGTACCCCACAAACTAAAACGATGGTAGATTTACTGCTTAAAATAAGAGCAGAAAACTGGAATAAGAAACTTTTTAAAGAGAGTGGAGGTGCAATAAAGGAATTTGTCACCTATATATCTAAAAATCTAAATTAGTTCCTCCTCTTTAAACCACAATTCGATTTCGGTTTTGGCTTCGGCGGGAGTGCCGGAGGCGTGGACAATATTGTAGACTGGCCGGCCCTCGGAGTTGGCAATTACCGGCGAGTCGTGAGCCAAATCCCCGCGGATAGTGCCCACCGGTGAGTCAATCGGGTAGGTAGTACCGACTAATTTACGGATAATCCCCACTGCCCCAACTCCCTGCCACACCATCGCCACTACCGGCCCGGAGGTTAAATAGCCGACATTCATTTTATGGATCATCTGCCCAATTTCCTCAAAACTCATCTGATTAATCTTTTCCCCCGGGTCAAAACCGGTTTTTTGATAAAAATTTTTGACCTTCTCGCCTATTTTACGATACCAATCGGCATCAATCGCCGCACCGTAGTGGACGGTGGCTAATTCCGGCGTAACATTCACTAATTTTAGTCCAGCTAAAGTTAAACCGGTTTTCTCTATCCGACTCATCACCTCGCCAATTAAGCCGCGTTTAACACCGTCCGGTTTTACTAATAATAAAGTTTGTTCTGGCATTTTAGTTAGTTAAAATTATTGGCCCCTCGTCGGTAATCGCCACGGTGTCTTCCCAGTGTACCGCCAAACTCTGGTCTTTGGTACTAAACGTAAAACCATCACTTAACAATTTAGTCTTTTCACCACCTAAAGTAAACATTGGCTCAATGGCCAAGACCATGCCGGCTTTTAACTTTTCCCCCTCCCCCTTCTCCCCATAATTAGGCACATAGGGCTCCTCGTGGACAGCCAAGCCCACCCCATGACCGCTTAAATCCCGGACAATACCAAATCCTTGTTGTTCGGCATAAATTTGGATCGCCGCGCCAATGTCGCCAATAGTGTTGCCCACTTTGGCCGCTTGGAGACCGGCCGCGAGCGCCTCGCGAGCGGCCTGGCTTAGTTTTTGAGCCTTGGGATCAACTGGCGGGACTAAGATGGTCCGCGCCGCGTCCACAAAACGCCCTTGGTGTTTTAAACCGAGATCAATGGTCACCACATCACCTGGTTTAATAGCCCGCTTGCTGGGGATACCGTGGACAATCTCCTCATTAATGGAGACACAGAGGGCCGCCGGGTAAGCGAGCTTGGAGCCACCCGGGACATAATTTAAAAATGATGGCTCGGCCCCAACTTGGTTTAATAATTCCCGCGCTTTGGTATCTAACTCTAGCGTCGTTACTCCCGGCTTAACTAAAGTCGCGAGTTCACTTAGAATATCAGCCAGATTTTTGCCCGCAATTTTTAATAAGTCTAAATCTTTTTTAGTCTTTAACTTAATCATAATTTAGCCACAATATCGGCATGGATGGCCTCAATACTCTGCTCACCATCAATATCTAACACTTGATACAGTGGCGACTGTCTAAAGTGCTCAATCACCGGCAACACTTCCGTCTCAAACCAGTCCAAACGCCGATTAATTGACTCCTCACTTTTGTCATCAAAGCGCCCGCGCTCAGTTAAACGAGTGAGTGCTGTCTGGCGACTAATTTCTAAATTAATCACCGTCGCTTGACCCCGACCATAAAACTCCATAATGGAGTCCAAAATTACCGCTTCGGCCACCATCCGCGGCGTTCCATCAAAAATCAAATGCTCACCACCCTTTAAATTCTCAATCAATAAGTGCGACCAGACCCACACCGGCAAAAATGAGGGTAATAATTTACTCTCTTCTAATAATTTTTTAGCTAAGTCGCCAGTGTATGTCCCCCCAGCCATTAAATGGCGAAATTGCTCGCCGGTTTTAACGTAAAAAGTATGGCTCTCGAGGTCAGCCTCTTTTAACCACTCGATCAATTTAACCGCCTGCGTCCCCTTGCCGGCACCGGAGCGACCAATAAAAATAAGCGTTTTGGGCATAGGCCCAGTATAACCGAAAATTAGTACTCCCGCATCGAGAGTTGAGCGTTGAGTTGTTTAACGAGCTCCAGGACTACCGAGACAACGATAAGGAGTGAGGTCCCACCAATGGCCAGAGCCGCCATCCCAGTCACGCCTTGCATAATCAAAGGCAATAACGCTACCACCGCCAAAAAGAAGGCACCCACCAAAGTGAGCCGATTAACAATCATCCCTAAATGAGCCGTGGTTGGTTGGCCTGGTCGCACGCCAGGGATAAAAGCGCCCGACTTTTGGAGATTGGTCGAGATCATATGGGGATCAAAGGTCACAGCAGAATAGAAGTAAGTAAAGATAAACACCAAGACACAGTAAGCGCCACCATAAAGCCAACTATTATTAAATAGTGGCAAAATAAAACCGGCAATGGTTTGTAAAATCACCACCGATGATTGAGCCATAAAGTTGGCAATCATCTGAGGGAACAATAAGATCGAGAGGGCAAAGATAATCGGCATCACCCCGGCATTGTTTAAACGGATCGGTAAATAAGTGGCAATACCACCATAGACCCGGTTGCCCCGCACCTGCTTGGCATAAGTAATTGGGATTGGCCGCTCCGCTTCGGTGATCACTACTACTGCCGCCACAATAATCACTGATACCACCACAAAAGCAAGGTAAAGCGGAATTTGGGCCGGCTCAAAGTTGACCCAGAGTTGAAACAGTTGTTGCGGCAAAGCGGAGACGATACCAGCAAAAATAAGTAGGGACACCCCATTACCCACGCCGTACTCACTAATTAATTCACCAAGCCACATTAATAAAATAGAACCGGTTACCACCACGACCACACTGATTAATTGCTCAAACAAACTAGTTGGTAATAAAATCCCTTGGCGCGAGAGAAGGACTAGTAAACTAAAGCCTTGGACTGCCGCCAAAGGAACTGAAAGCAACCTTGAATACTGAGCCATTTTACGGCGACCAGCCTCTCCCTCCTCCTGATACATCTCTTTAAATTGAGGGAAGATGAGAGTCAACAATTGCATAATAATTGAGCCGGTAATAAATGGCCCGACACCAAGCATCATAATCGAGAGATTAGACAAGCCACCACCCGAGAAGATGTTAAGTAAGCCAAAAAATTGATTGTCCGAGAAAAAGCGCTCAAGGGCGAGCACATCGACACTCGGGATCGGGACCGCCGCTCCAAGGCGAAATAAAGCCAAAATCCCCAAGGTAGTAAAAATCCGCCAGCGGAGTGAGGTATCCTCAAAGAGTAGCCGGACTTTAGTAAAAAAAGTATTCATAATCTAGTTTTAGCCGATCGAGCCGCCGGCCGCCAACACCGCTTTACGGGCCGTGGCACTAAGGGCACAGCCGCTAACCACTAACTTTTTAGTCAAACTGCCGGTACCTAAAATTTTGACCGCTTGTTTGGCTTTAATTAATTTTTTAGTCACTAACGTTGCTGGCGTCACGATCTCACCGGCTTTAAAGGAGCTCTCCAAAAGTGACAAATTAACCACCTCGGGTTTAATCACAAACGGCACAAAGCGATTTTTACCATAACCGCGACGCTTGGGTAATTTTTTAATCAGATCCCGCCATTCTGGTCGCATTTTACGACCAGCCCGGGCACTTTGACCCTTGTGACCTTTACCGGAGGTTTTACCACGCTTACCACCACGACCAATATACTTGGCCTTTTTGTGGGAACTATTTTTTTTGATGGTGTGTAATTGCATAAATTTTTTAAGCCTTTAGGGCACGAAGAGCAATGATGGTCGCTCGGGCAATATTTAATTTATTTTTACTGCGCGAATGGACCTTGGCGGTAATATTGCGAATACCAGCCAAATCAAGGACAGTGCGCACGGCACTGCCAGCCACCAAACCTTTGCCCGGGGCCGGGCGAATCTCCACCGTCGAGCTACCAAACTTGGCCTCGGTTTGATGTGGGATGGAATTAGCCTCAGTGAGCGGTAAAATAAGAAGTGCTTTTTTAGCGGCATTCATCGCTTTATCAATCGCTAAAGTGGTATCGCCTGCTTTACCCAAGCCCACACCCACTTTACCTTTGCGATTACCAATTACCACTACCACCGAGAAGGAGAAGCGGCGACCACCAGCCACGACACGCGCCACCCGCCGGACAGAAATCACTTTGTGATCATATTCCGAACGAGGCTTTTCGGCTCCGCCTCGTCCAGGACGACGACCAGCCGGGCGACCACCACGACCAGGCGCTCGATTATTAGTTGTTTGATTAGGAGTATCCATAAAATATTAAAAAATTAAACCGGCACTGCGGGCCCCATCAGCTACCGCTTTAACTCGACCAGTGTAGCGGTAACCACCACGATCAAAAACCACTTTAGTGATTTTTTTGTCTTTGGCTAAAGTGCCAATCGCCTCACCGACCGCTTGGGCCGACAACACTTTAGTAAACGGTGACTCAGTTTTTTTACTTTTACCACTGGCTTTAGTTTTAGAGCTATTAGTGGCCACTAGGGTCACGCCCTTAATATCGTCAATTAATTGAGCGTAAATATATTTATTGGAGCGGAAGACGGCTAAGCGCGGGCGCTCGCTGGTACCCATCACTTTAGACCGGACGCGGGCTCGGCGGCGATTACGTAACATTAAATTAGTGGATTTAGACATAAAATTATTTAAGCGGTAGATTTTTTACCTTGCTTACGGAGCACATACTCACCCTCATAGCGAATACCTTTGCCTTTGTATGGCTCAACTGGCTTGTAACCGCGGATGCGGGCGGCAAATTGACCAACCGCCTCTTTACTCGCACCCGACACCGTCATCAAGTTTTTATCCACCACCACTTTAACATCAACCGGGATTTTTAATTTAACTTGATGAGAGAAACCGATATCAAGGACCACCGTATCGCCCGCGACATTAAATTTAAAACCAACGCCTTCAATGGTCATCTTTTTCTCAAACCCCGTGGTCACCCCCGCTAAAATATTTTTAACGTGGGAAGCATAAGTCCCCCATAGAGTGCGGCTCTCCACATTGTCAGCCACCGGCGCTACAGTAATAGCCTCGGGACTTAAGGTAACGGTTACGGCTGGATTTTTTAAAGCCATACTAACGGTGCCCTTAGGACCAGTGGCACTAAAAACGCCATCAGCGTAAGTGACCTTAACGCCGGCCGGGATAGTAATGGGTTGTTTACCTAGACGTGACATAAAATTACCAGATTTGGCAGATCACCTCGCCGCCCACCTTGGCAGTGCGCGCTTGCTTGTCGGTTAATAAACCTTGCGGAGTGGAAATAATGGCTAAACCGCGACCTTGGCGTACTGGGTGCAACTCATCAAAACCGGCATACACCCGCTTAGATAATTTAGACACCCGCTTAACATCTTGGAGTTTAGGAGCACCGGCGGCATAGACCAACTCACAATGAATAAAGTGGCGAGACTTTTTGCCTTTGGTCGCCACCGCTTTAATATAACCCTCACGCTCTAAGATCTCGGCCATCGCCTGCTTAACTTTAGAATGCGGAATAACCACCTCCGTTTGGCGGGCCATAGCGGCGTTTTTTAAACTGGTAAGCATTTGAGCAATCGGGTCCATATAAAAATTACCAAGAAGACTTTTTAATACCTGGGATTTTACCCTCGTTGGCAAACTCCCGGAAGCAGATCCGGCATAAGTGGAAGTCGCGCATAAAGGCCCGCTTGCGTCCACAGCGGAAACAGCGTCTGACGACGCGGGACTTAAATTTAGGCGTCTTAAGCGCCCGAGCTTTAGTTGAGGTTTTAGCCATACGCGATACAAAAAAGGCTCCAAGAGCCACGTCCTATCCTAGCAGGGCAAAGCCCTCACTGTCAATTGATCTACTTCTTAAACGGGAAGCCGATGGCACGGAAGAAAGCGATGGCGTCGGTACGGGTTTTAGCGGTAGTAACGATAGTGACCGACATCCCAAAGATATCTTTAATATCCTCCTCACTGGTCTCAGGGAAGACGTTATGCTCTTTAACGGCGATAGTTAAGTTACCCATTTCATCCACACTCTTCTCATCATAACCTTTAAAGTCGCGCGTGCGGGGGATGGCCACATTAATAAACCGATCTAAAAAGGCATCGCGCCGGGCGCCGCGCAGAGTCACGGCCACCCCAATCACCTCCCCTTGGCGGAGCTTAAAGGTCGCAATCGACTTTTTAGCCTGGCGGAGCGACGGCCTTTGACCACTTAGTTTGGCTAAACGATCAACGATGAGCTCATTGCGCTTTTTGTCGCGGATGCGACCGGTACCAACATTAAGCACCACCTTAACCAGACGTGGCACCGCGAGGGCATTGTCGGTCTTAAGCTCTTTTTTAAGCCCCGGGATCGCCTTTTTAATTTTTTGTTGAATGGTATCCATATTTAAATTGTTTTGCCACACTTGGCACAAACGCGGGTTTTAGTCGTGCCGGCCATTTTAGCTTTAATCCGTACGCCCTGTTTACAACTAGCACACCACAACAAGACATTGGAGTAATTAAGTGGCGCCGCTTTTTCAATCACTTGGCCTTTGGCTCCGGCTTTGCGCGGACGTTGGCGACGCTTTTTTAAATTAACGCCCTCAATCAAAATGCGCTCACCGGCCACATCGACACGCAAAACTTTGCCCTGCTTGCCCTTACTTGAGCCAGTGCGGACGACGACAGTATCACCTTGTTTAATACTTAAGGCCATATATTTATTTAAACTACCTCGGGGGCCAAGGAGACGATTTTTTGATAACCGCGCTCGGCCAGCTCCCTGGGAATCGGACCAAAAATACGACCACCCTTAGGCTCTAATTTATCCTTTTCTAAAATGACGACCGCATTCTCATCAAAGCGGAGGTAAGACCCGTCGGCCCGACGGAAGGGGTTACGCTGACGGACCACCACCGCTTGGAGCACCTCCTTCTTTTTAACCGCTTTGCGGGGCTCGGCAATTTGGACCGACAAAATGACCACCTCGCCAATTTGGGCATAGCGTTTTTTAGACCCGCCCGGGATCTTAAAGATCCGGCCGATTTTGGCGCCGGTATTGTCGGCAATTTTAACGATAGAGCGTGGTTGAATCATAAATTATTTAGCGTCGTAGACCACGATAAAGGTTTTATCTTTAGACCAGGGCTTGGTCTCACGGATCGTGACTTTGTCACCCTCCTTACAACGATTCTCGGGATCATGAGCCTTAAGCCGCTTGCTGCGGGTAATGTATTTACCGTACTTAGGGGCTTTAAAAAAGCGATCAACTCGAACAACCACCGTCTTGTCCATTTTGTCGGACACGACGACACCTTGTAGCTCTTTACCGGTTTTAGTTGTTGGTGCGGTAGACATGATTATTTTTTACCCTGTTTAAGACTAGTCAAAATACGAGCAATATCCTTGCGTAAGCCCCGACCAGTTTTAACATTAGTGATCTTAGCACCTGTGCTCCCAAAACGGAACACCCTTAGGGCCTCCCGCTTTTCGGATAATTGTTTAAGTAAATCAGTACTCATATATTTATTTAAAGCGCGCGGCTGACCACTCGGCTCTTAATTGGTAACTTAGCCCCCGCTTTACGGAGCGCCTCTTTAGCCACCGCCGGGGTTAAACCATCGACTTCAAAAATAAGCCGGCCTGGTTTAACCTCCACTTCATAACCTTGGGGATCGCCCTTACCCTTACCCATCGGCGTCTCCGCACCCTTAGCAGTATATGGTCGATCAGGGAAGACGCGGATCCACAATTTACCGGTCTTATGCATTTGGCGGGCAATCGTTTTGCGGGCGGCCTCAATTTGATTACTGTTGACCCGACCAGTAGTCTCAGCCTTAAGCGCAAAAGAGCCAAAGGCAATAGTGGTGCCACGGGTCTCTAACCGAATCTTTTTAGGATTGGTCCGATCGGTTTGCCATTTACGATGTTTAACTTTTTTAGGAATGAGGGCCATATAAATTATTTGTCGGCAAAGATCTCACCGCGATAAATCCAGACTTTAATCCCAATGACGCCGTAAGAGAGATAGGCTTGCTCTTTAGCAAAGTCGATGTCGGCGCGCAAAGTTTGGAGTGGGATTTGACCCTGCTTTAAACTCTCGGCCCGCGACATGTCGGCTCCGCCCAAGCGGCCAGAGAGCGCGATCTTTACGCCCTTAACCTCACGTTGGCCCATCACCTTCTCCACTGTTTGCTTAAGCACGCGACGGAAGGGCAAGCGCTTCTCTAACCCCTCGGCCACCATCGCCGCCACAATCGCCGCGCGAGCATCAGGATTTTTAACCTCCTCAATATCGAGCTTAAGCTCTTTAGGTAGTTCCGAACCAATCCGTTTGATGGTTTTGATAATATCGTTTTTAAGTTTGGTCGCGCCCTCACCATTGCGACCAATAATCATACCCGGGCGGGAGGTCCGGACAATAATCCGGTAAGCATTAACGCTCCGCTCCATATCCACCGAGTCAACATACATCCCCCGCAAACGCTTAGTCAAAAACTCTCGGAGCAAAATGTCCATTTTTAAAAATTGTTGGTATTGACCACGTTTGCCAAACCAGCGCGAGCGCCAGTCGCGGATAATACCTAAACGATGTGAGTATGGATGGACGCTGTGTGTCATAAAAATTATTTGGCAGTTTTAGGCGCTAACTCGACCTCAATGTGACTTGAGTGTTTGTGGATCGGGTAAGCCGAGCCTCGAGCGCGCGGCATCGAGCGCTTAAGTACTTGCCCTTTATTAACGGTAATCGTTTTAACTTGCAATTGCTCCGGGGTAAGCGAGTTTTTAACATTGGCATTAGCCGCCGCCGAGGCAATGAGCTTAGCCATTGGGCGCGAAGCGCGCTTAGCGGCAAAAGCTAAAGTAGTGAGCGCCTCCGGTACCGTTTTACCACGCACCAAGTCAGCCAGTAAGCGGACTTTGCGCGGTGCTTGACGATAATTAGTGAGTTTAGCCTTCATAAAAATTATTTCTTAGGAGCAGCAGGTGCGCCAGCGGCGGGTGCGGAAGTGGCTTTAGCAGCAGCAATTTCAGCCTCCTTTTTCTTTTGCTCCATCTCCTTTTGCATTTTACCGCCGTGCTTGGTGAATTTACGGGTCGGTGAGAACTCCCCTAAGCGGTGCCCGACCATGTCCTCGGTGACAAAGACCTCTAAGTGATTTTTGCCGTTATGGACACCAAAGGTAAAGCCGACCATCTCGGGAGCGATTTGGCTCCGACGGGCCCACGTTTTAACAATCCCCGTGTCTTGGGGCTTTTTTCCGGTGATCTTTTTGATCAACTTGGCGTCCACATAGGGACCTTTAGCTAGGGATCGGGCCATACAAATAAAAAACGAATCGCTCGACTCGTGTGCTTTATCCTATACAAATAAGCCTCGGATGTCAAATGAAGACCAATTGAAGGCTCAATTCTAAAACCCAACGTTGAAGTAATTATCGCTAGAATCGCAAATTGGAGCACCAGGAGAATCTGTTCGACAAACTTTAATGGTATACCGTCCCCCAGGTACCAGCTCGTTAGTATCTAACACCTTCCCCACTGACCAGTTGTAGGAATCCATTGATACCATGGCATTAACCTCACTAGCAATCCAATATTCGGTCAAATAAGGATAGACCGGGCAAACCACTCCATGACAAGGTGGATAATCTTGGATCAACTTAAGACTATAGGATCTTTCGGATGTGGCCCCAGGCCGAGAAGTCATATCTTGCCATTTGATAGTGTGGACTGTGCCTTTTTCCCAAGTTTCGCGACCATTGGGCGATAAAAGCGTAATAGTCGGCGTTTTAAGGTCAGTCACTTCTACTGTCAAACTAGTAAATGTTTCCAGGCGAGCGGCGCAGGGATAATTAAAACAAATGATTCCATTATCGAAGTAAAAGTTTACCGTATAAGTCCCCGCTTTAGGATAAGCATGGCTAAAAGTAAAGAAGTTACCTGTCGTCGATTTATTAACCGCCTTACTAAAAGACGGCAAAGCAAACGGAGAATCATTAGGAAAAGCCCAGTCTACCGAGTAATTGATATTGGTAGTAGTCGGGGCTACAATATTAACCTGCCAAGTCCCTGTTTGTCCCACCGCTAACGTGGTTGGGCCAGAAACAGAATCAATTGAAATGTTTTGATTTTGACTAAGATCTTTAGAAACAATCTCGACATAACTATCACTGGAGTCGCAAATACTGTCACTATTTACCTCACAAACCTGAACAATATAAAGACCGTCAGGGATAGAGCGACTAGGCTCCAAACTCTCACCGACAGTCCAAGGTAAAGAAAAGTTGCCCGTCTTAAGATTAACTCCCTTAATTGCAAGCACGTAAGGCTTTACGTAAGAAAACATCTGACATAAAGAATGGGACACGTTACAGGACCGATAATTAGGGACCAACTTAATATCATAAAACTTTTCGTTTGAAATGGTACAATTTACTCCCGTTCCACAAGACTTTACTGGAGTTTTGTCCTGCCAAGTAATTGTTTGGACTGTACCTCTCACCCAAACTCCGTCATTATTTGGTGATAACACTTTAATAGCGTCAGTACCACAAACTTCACCTAATTTTTCAATATCAACGGGATCATAAATACCATCGGCGGGGTAAATATTATTATCCTCTTGCCACTGGATTACCGCGGCCTGAGTAAGTAAGCCAAAATAATCGGTAGGATAAGCGGTAGGTTGGTTAAAAAATAGATATCCTCGAGCCATTAAATAGCCCTGCAGATTAGTAACCTCTCGACCACGACTGCCCAACTTTAAGGCCGTCGGAGTACTTGGGCAAGAATGAGGTGTATTTTGGACGGCTCGTAATTGAGCCTGAAAACTGGCCACCAAATCTTGGAGAACTTGGATCTCCTCCAAAGTCGCAGCTTGAGAGATTGCTGGCACTAAGACAAAAATAAACAGTAATCCGATCCCAAATAAGTACTTTTTCATTGTTTTAATAATAACACAAAAACCCCAGCTCGACGCTGGGGTTTTTGATTAACTTCGCTTGGCTTTTTTGCGGCGGGAGACGATAAATTTGTTGGAGTATTTTTTGGTCCGGCGGGTTTTGCGACCACCAGTCACTTTACCCCAAGCGGTCTTAGGTCGACGAGTACCCCGGGGTTGGCGACCCTCACCACCACCGTACGGGTGATCTACCGGGTTCATCGCACTACCACGCACTGTCGGGCGGATACCAAGCCAGCGTGAGCGGCCAGCCTTACCCGAGTTCTCCAATTTATGCTCACTGTTGGCCACGGCGCCAATCGAGGCCCAAGCGGTCTCTTTAATTTGGCGCACCTCAGTCGAGGGCAATTTAACGGCCGTGTAACCGGCATCATTGGCCAAAACCTCGGCAAAAGCCCCGGCCGAGCGCACCATTTTAGCGCCACCTTTGGGCTTAACCTCTAAATTGTAAATAAAAGTGCCTACCGGGATTTTAGCGAGCGGTAAACGATTACCGGGCGCTACCGGCGCTTGCTCGGAGACGAGGAAGGTGTCACCAATTTTTAAACTGTCCGGCATTAAAACATAACGCTTTTCGCCATCAGCGTAACTCACCAAGGCAATAAAAGCGGAGCGGTTTGGATCATACTCTAAAGTTTTAATGGTCGCCGGGATATTGTATTTGTCATAAGTAAAATCAATTTCGCGATAAAGACGCTTATGACCACCACCCTGGTGGCGCACGGTAATGCGGCCGGCATTATTGCGACCAACGCTCCGCTTAAAGCCAGAGGTTAAATTTTTAGCCGGATCAACCTTACTAAGCAAGCCCCGATAATTGATCGTGGACATACCGCGGCGACTAGGGGTAACTGGATGATACTTTTTCATTAAATTAAGCAATAGTGATCGTGTCACCGGCTTTTAAATAAACGACTGCCTTTTTGCCAATCGGGGTAAATCCCTTGCGACCACGAGCTTGCATTTTTTTGCGGGGCTTGGTAATCATCGCGATTTTAACTGGTGTCACTTTGTATTGGCGCTTAATTGCCGCCGCCACTTCGGTCTTGGTGGCAGAAGTAGTGACATTAAAAATATAAGCTGGCGCTTTAGCCGTCGTCAGCAAACCGGCCTTCTCGGTTACATGTGGGCGGATAATCACCTCGCGATTAGCAGTATTAATGTTAGAAATACGTGACATAAAAATTATTTATCCTGAGCTTTGTCGAAGGGTTTATTGCTAACTTTAGTTCGTTTTTCTAAAACCGGTAAAGCCAGTTTGGGATCAGTAATTACAATGTATTGATACTTAGCGACATCGGTTGGACTAATCGAGTCGGCCGCCTCCACCCGCACGGTGGAAATATTGCGGAAGCCTTGGCGCAAGGCCTTAGCCTCCTCGGGCACTACAATTAAAGCCCGGTGACCTTTAACATAAAGCAAGCGGGGCAATTTAGCGCCACCCGATAATTGCTTAAGAAAGTTAATTGCCTCTTTGGTTTTTGGCGTCGCCGGGGTGGAGTCTAAGAATAACACCTCCTTGTCGGCTAGTTTAGCCGAGAGTAAAACGGCCAAGGCTTTAGCCTTCATCTTTTTATTAATTTTTTGAGTGTAATTCTTTTCTTTGACCGGACCATGTGTAACACCACCACCCACCCAAATTGGTGAACGGATCGAGCCGTGACGAGCCCGACCGGTCCCCTTTTGCTGCCAGGGCTTTTTGCCACCACCGCGGACGGCACCTCGGCCTTTGGTATCGGCCAAAGTTTGGCGGGCATTAGCCGCCAAACCGGTAATGACCTGGTGGACCAAGTCCCCATTCCAAGCCACGCCAAATACTCCCTTAGGCAACTCCATGGTGCCCGCGGCCTTACCGCTTTGATTGTAGATTGGCGCTTCCATCGTTTTTTTAGGCCCCCTTGATCTCAAGTAGTGTCCCTCGGCGACCAGGGATCGCCCCGCTAATGTACAGTAAATTATTATCTTTATCAACCTTAACGACGATTAATTTTTTAACGGTTACGCGATCGCCACCCATCCGGCCGGGCATCCGCACGCCTTTAAACACCCGTTGTGGACCAGTGGCCCCAATCGAGCCACCCTCGCGCTCGGAGTGCTTTTGACCGTGAGAACGCGGCCCACCGGAGAAGCCGTGGCGCTTAACCACACCCTGGAAGCCCTTACCTTTAGTAATACCGCTCACCTCCACCTCGTCACCATCGGCAAACAAGTCCACTGCTAAATTAGCGCCCACTTCAAGCTCGCCCAAGCTACCAGTCGCTGGGAACTCGCGCTTGGTTTTACCGGTCCCAATTTGAATCATTTGTGATTTGGTTTTGCGGGTATAACTTTGTTTAGCGGTCACGGTTAAAGGCGCCACAGACACAATCGTGACCGGCTTTACTTTACCCGACTCATCAAACACTTGAGTCATATATTTTTTAGTACCAAGCAGGATTTTCATAAGCAGACAGTAGCCGAATTAGAGCATCTTTACATCGATGTTGACACCAGACGGCAAACTCAAGTTAGTTAAACTCTCAATAATTTTTGGCGATGGATTTAAGATGTCGATTAAGCGCATGTGCACTCGCATCTCAAACTGCTCGCGGGAGTTTTTGTCGATAAAACTAGAACGATTAACGGTATACTTTTTGATCTCGGTTGGGAGTGGGATCGGACCCTCCACCACCGCGTCATACCGATTAGCCGTGTCCATAATTTGCTTAACACTGGCATCTAAAATCTTATTCTCGTAAGCCGAGACGCGGATGCGCAACTTAGCTGTCTCCTTGTCCTTACTCGGCGCTGGAGCTTTGGCCTTTTTAGTTTTAGTAGTAGTTGCGGCCATAAGATTTTAGTGGAGCCAGTAAATTTAATTAAGCAACAATTTTAGTAACCACACCGGCCCCAACCGTTTTACCACCCTCGCGGATCGCAAAGCGTTGTTGCGCCTC
>CAYTWP010000003.1:0-15860 GCA_964442155.1 uncultured Candidatus Saccharibacteria bacterium | reverse complement strand
CATCAAGATTCTTACCAGGGGATTTATATGCTTCACAGCGATGCGGAACCTCATTACTTGGCTCGGATGCGCGAGGCGGTAGACGGCCAAGGTATTGGCAATCCCTTTTTAGTTGGGTTTAAGGTTGGTATCCCTATAGCGACGCCGACTGTCATTGAGCAAGTGGCTTCCTGGCCCGCTTTAGTCTTTAATTTATCGGTAACTCGGTTAAATTTGATTTATAAATTTATTTTACCGGGGCTAATTTTTTTACTGATTTATTTTTTAAGTTATCGTTTAACTCGGTCGATTGTTTGGTCATTAGCCGGTGGGATTTTAATTATACTCGGTTATCCACTGCTCGATTTTGGCAATCTACTAAATTTAATTAAGAGTGAGCTGGTGTTTACTCAATTTTTAATGTATGCTCGGCCGATTAATCCGCAAATTAGTGGATTATTCTTCTTTAGTTTTTTACATCTGTTGCTTAGTTACTGGCGTCAGGGATTTAATTGGCGGTGTGGCGGTTTACTGGCAATGATTTTGGGTGTATCTTTTTATATTTATTTTTATCTTTTTACTTATCTACTAGCTCTCTTAGTTATCGCTCTGATTATTTTGGGAATAATCAAGCGCTGGCGTGATGCTTGGGGATTAGTCGGGGTTTTAATTTTAGGTACAGTGGTCGGCTTGCCGATAGTTTATGAACTGTTTAAAGTAATCACTCACTCTGACTATTACTTACTGGCGGAGACATTTAACTTGCAGATTGGCCGCGGACCTGTTTTAAGTAGTGTTTTTTTAGTCACAAGCCTAATGTTTATTTTAAGCTTGTGGTGGTTTAGACACTATTATGATCGCTGGCCGACTGAGACTTTATTTATTACCGTATTACTTACGACCAGTTTGGTGGTAGTTAATCAGCAATTAATTACCGGCATTGTGTTGCAGGAAGGTCATTATCATTGGTATTTTAATCGGCCGATTTTCACTATCATTTTAATTTGGTCTGGTTGGTCAATTCTTCGCAACTCCCATTTCTGGAGTAAAATTATCACTATCTTGATTATGGTTGTTTCTATTTATGCTGGTTGTTTTGTCCAATACTCTTCTTATTTAGCTCGGGTTGCTGAAACGGTGTCATTACAAAAATATGGCCCAATATTAAAATGGATTGAAACTAATACTGAGTCCGAAGCGGTATTTTTAGCCAATCAGGCCTTATCTGAGCTGATACCAGTTTATACTGGTGGTAATGTGGTTTGGGAGGACCACGCCAGTTATTACTTGATGTCAAAAGAAAGGCGCAAGTTCACGGTAAAAAATATTCTAGAGGGCAAAGTAGATCCTAAGGCCTATCAAATAAATTATATTGTCTGGGATCGAGTTAAAGATCAAGACTGGCCAGTTAATCGTTTTTTTAAGCTTAAATTATTATTTGACTCAGAACAAATAGGAATCTATGAAGTTTTATCTTAAAAATGTTTTATTGATTATTCGTTGTTTGACTGCAGCAACGATTAGAGGAAAAGCTAATCAACGAGTCAAGTTGATGCGAAGGGTGGTGATTGTGCAACCAGCTAAGCTTGGTGATATGGTTTGTACTACACCAGTCTTTGCTGCGCTTAAAAAGCATTTGCCGGACATCCAGGTAGTTGTTATGGGCAATCAAGCTAATCAAGATCTTTTACTTGGACAAACTGATGTTGATGGTTATTTAGTTATCAGTTCTGTCTTTTCTGATAATTTAAAAATGCTTAAGTCTGCGAAAGCAGATGTTATTATTTTAATTACTCCAAGTCTTGAGCTTTTAAGTGCTGCCTATTTGTCGGGAGCACCATTAGTAATTGGGCCAATGGTGACTAATGGTTGGAGTCCCTATCAATCTCGCGGCTATCGCTTACTTAGTCATTTGGTCTCGACGGTGCCACATCAGATGAATTTTTATGCACCACAGGAATATTTAAATTTACTCAAACCTCTTGGGGTTGTTTCTACAGATACGACCAAAAAATTAACCCTTTCACCGGTAGTTGAGGAAAGGGTGTCTAAGTTGTTGGCTAATGTTGTACCTAACAGCTACCCCAAATTAGTAGGGATTGCTCCCGGAGTTGGTAATAAAATCAAATTGTGGCCACCAGAGCGCTTTGCTCAAGTCGCAGACCATTTAATTGTCAATCATAAGGTTTTTGTTTTGATAATTGGTGGGGTGGTAGATACTAAAGAAGTTATAGATATGGCTCGCTTGATCACGTCTCATTCTGGCTGGGTGACCTTTAAACAAACACTATCTTTAGAAGAGCTCAAGGCTTTAATTTCTAAACTGGATCTATTTATTAGTGTCGATACAGGACCAATTTATATCGCCGAAGCTTTTAAAATACCAACAATCGATATTGTTGGTCCAATGTCTGAGGAGGAGCAGCCACCACGAGGCCCCTTAAATGAGGTGGTGGTAGCTTCGAGAGATGAACCAGTCATACATATTATGAATGCTCGTCTTTATGATAAAGTAGAGGCCAGACGACAAGTAGAAAATATTAGTGCTCAATCAGTTTGCCAAGTTGTTGACCGTCTAATGTCTAAAATAAATCATGAATCAAGGTAATAATTGTCCAGTCTGTCATTCAGATAAATACCAAAAACTTTCTTACGGTGGTTATATTTGGCGGGGGACAACGTTCCCGTTGGTTAGGTGTGTTGATTGCTCGCTTAAATATATTAAACATCAGCTAAATAATGATGACATCAATCAACTTTATCAAGCTGAATCGTATTTTGATTCTGAGTACGGTGGTGGTGCCAGTAAACATTATTGGGAAAATGAGTCTTGGGCTAAGGTCAAGGCACGCCAGGCGTTGAAAAAAATTAAACCTTTTGTCAAAGAGGGAAAAATTTTGGATCTTGGTTGTGCTGGCGGTTACTTTTTGACTGTTGCTGAAGAGGAGTTTGGCTACGAGGCTTATGGTTTAGAGTTGTCGCAGTCGATGGCGTTAGCTGCTCGGGAACGGGGTTTGCGGGTGGCTACTGGCAGTATTGCTGATGTACCAGCCGATTGGCCAAAATTTGATTTGATTTATCTAGGTGATGTTTTAGAACATGTGGCCGATCCTTATTTTTTTATGGATTTGATTAAGGGTAAACTGGCTCCGGGTGGGGTGGTGGCGATTGAGGTGCCTTTAACTTATGAGCCGACCTTGATTGGTGTCGCTTCGGCGGTTTTTAATTTACTAAAAGGTAAAATAGGCGGAGTTTATTTTTTACCAGCTCAACATCGGACCAAACTAATGCCTAAGCCACCGTATCATTTATTGATGTTTAACCCCAAAGCGATGCGTTGTTTGTTAACTAAACTAGATTTGACCGTACTTTATCTTAAGACTTGGGAGGGGGAAGCTAAAGATAAATTTAATTCCCGTTCTTATCGCCTAATTAAACAAATGAGTCATTGGTTGACTGATAATTTTAAGCAAAGTTTTTTTGGTGATCGGTTGATCGTTATTGCTAAAAAACAAAATTAAATATGGTATTTATTTTGCAGCCGGATCGGCTATTACTCAAACGACAGGTCAGTTCTTTAGCTCCGTCGATCAAGGGCCGGGTTTTGGATGCTGGTGCTGGTATGCACGATCGCTACAGCCATCTATTTAAAACCGAAGATTATATCAAAATGGACGTGACCGCCGGCCCTAATGTCGATGTGGTAGGTAGCGCCGAGCAAATACCGTTTCCTGATAATCACTTTGACTCGGTTGTCTCAACCCAAGTACTTGAGCATTTGCCTCATCCTTGGTTAGCAACGCGAGAGTTTGGACGAGTGTTAAAGCCCGGCGGGGTTTTATTACTGACTATCCCCCAGATGAATGAGCTTCATGAAGAGCCGTATGATTTTTTTCGTTACACCAAATACGGCCTTATTTCTCTTTTAACCGAGGCGGGATTTACAATTTTGACTTTAGAGCCACGCGGCGGGTTTTACGCCACAGTGACCCAGCAGTTAGTCCGTTACATCACTGACCGATTTAGTCTCTATGAGCGGCCACTAGTGGGAAAGATAATTGGCAAGTTATTGTCCTGGCTTAGCCAGGGTGCGGTTTGGTTGGATGATCACACTAATAATCCAGCTAATGCCAAACATACTATCGGTTGGGCATTACTGGCGAAGAAATTATGAAAATTTTGATTTTATCTGATGATTTTCCGCCAGCAAGTTACGGTGGTGCTGGGGTAATTGCCGCAGCTACGGCCAAGGGTTTGAGTGACTGTGGCCACGAAGTGTGGGTGATTACTACCACTAATGATCGAAAATTAGTCGGGCAAAGCACAGTCGAAGGATTTACTTTGATTAAGGTGTATGCGAGTGGCGGTGATCGTTTTAGGGCTTATCGCTCGCTTTACAACCAGCAAACAGTTGGAGAAGTTAAAAAATGGTTGGCCAAAATTAAGCCCAGTATTGTCCATGCCCATAATGTCCATAATTATTTGTCATACACTTGTTTAAAGGAGGCCAAAAAAAGTGGAGCCAAAGTATTTTTGACTGCCCATGATGCCATGTTGGTCGCTTATGGCAAATTATTTCCTGATCAAAATGGAGAATTTAAAATCCCAACAGCGTGGCAACAATTTAGGGAACAACGTCTGCGGTATAATCCGTTCCGTAATCTGATCATTCGTCATTATTTAAAATCAGTTGGTCAAGTTTTGGCTGTTAGTGAGGCTCTAAAACAAGCTTTGGAGTTGGGTGGCATCAAATCGATTGAGGTGCTCCATAACGGTATTGAGGTCGAACAGTGGGTAGCACCCAAAGAGGATATTATGGCTTTTAAAGTAAAATATAACTTGGCTGGTAAAAAAGTTATTTTGTTTGGTGGACGCTTAAGTGGCGCTAAGGGGCGAGAAGCCGCTTTAAATACTTTACATTTGGTGATTAAACGGGTTCCTAACGCGATTTTATTATTGGTAGGAAAGCTGGATCAAGTTTTAAGTCAGTCAAATTTACCAATTATTACTACCGGCTGGTTAAATCGTGAGGCAATGTCACTAGTTTATGGTGTGTCCGATGTGGTATTAGTGCCCTCGCTTTATCTTGACCCTTTCCCAACAGTGGTATTGGAGGCGATGGCGGCTACTAAACCAGTGATAGTAACTAGCTTTGGTGGGGCTAAAGAGGCAATTATTGATAGAGTAACTGGTTATGTGGTTAATCCTAAGGCCTATTCCTTGGTAGCCGACAAATTAGTCTTGGTGCTTAGTGATTCTGAATTAGCTAACAAATTAGGTGCTGCTGGTCACGAGCGGGTGGTTGCTAATTTTGCACTAAGACAATATATTGATAAGCTATTGAAGATATATCAAACCAACTATGGATCAAACAACTACTACTAGGCAATTTTACGATCAAGAAAGTGTCACTTACTCTAATAAGCGCTATAAGGGATTAATCGATTCTTATATTAAATATTTTTTTCGCCGGCGGTTGGCGATAGTGACTGCTTTAACCAAACAAGCAATTAAAAAGCAAGATCATTTGGTGCTGCTCGAGATTGCTTGTGCTGACGGAGTAGTGTTGCGACACCTAGATAAATCTTTTCCTGATTCCTTTTCTCGACTAACTGGTATTGATATTGCACCAAAAATGATTGAGGTTGCTCTGGTGGCTAGTAATCAGTCTAATAAATATAGTTATTATGTTCGAGGTGAGGAACCAACAGGGCAATTTGATGTGATTTTAAGTATAGGTTACTTGGCGCCTAGTTTGTTTGCCACCGAGTTCCCTTACGTTAAAGAACGGTTAAAGCCCGGGGGCTACTATTTGTGCTCACAAGCAGGACGCTTTTCAATCCAGGCTTGGCTTAAAATCAGGCACCAACCTTACTATCGTGATTATTTAAGTTATCGGCAAATTGAAAAAAGATTGGCTAAAGATTTCCGTTTAGTTACCAAAATGCAATTAGGTCTATATGTTCCTAAGTTATGGTATTTTCCGCACTTTGCCCAGCGAGTTCAGCCAATTATTGATCAGATAATTAGTTGGGGTGGGCCTCTGACCCAAGAGCTTTTTCATGAGACGGTTTATCTGTTGCAAAAAAATACAAATTAACTGCCAAGATAATAAACCAAGAGAGGCTATTTTCAATTACGGCACCCAAGATCCCGTATTGTGACACTAAAATGACGGTCAAAATCAAGGTAATCAAATTGCCGGCAATAGTAATGATATAGAGTGACTTAGTGTTTTTGAGTACTTGAAAATAGGTGGAAGATAGAGCGATGCCTGGTAAAGCAATTAAGCCGATCATATACAATTGTGAGTAAAAAACCGATTCTAAGTATTTGGGGAATAGTAATTTAAAAATTAATGGTGAAAAAATAATGTAAAATAGTGCAATCCCCGCAGCAATAATTGTTAATCGCAACATTTTATCGATGATACTTGCCTTAAGGGCATTAGGGTTACTAGCGGCATATTTAGGTAGGGCTAAGTTAAATAGGTTTTTAAAACTACCCTTTATTTGCTCCGGGATTGCTTGAGCAAATGAGTATACCGCTAATGGTAAGGCACCAAATAATTGAAAGATGATAATTTTGTCTAGTTGATTAGCGACGGTGCCAATAATATTCATCATTGTTAGGTGTTGGCCGTAAGACAAGGTTTTGGAACTATATTTTTCTAATAATGCAATATTGGTAGGAGTTGGTTTAATGTGCCAGTAAAACACTATATTAAAAATCAAATTGGCGGCAAAATAAATAATTATTAATACTAGTGGCTGGTCGGTTACTAGCATGGCCCCAATCAATAAAAGCGAGGTAGCTAAGTAGGTAATAAACCAGTAAATTGTTGAGAGCCTAAAATTCCTTTTACCGTTAAGGAAGCTACTGTAGAGTCCAAAAGCATTAGACGCTGGCAAGGCTAGCCCAACCACTACTAAACTAATTGCTAGTAGATTATTGTCTTGGTACCAGTAATAGACAGCAATAGCTAAGGCAACCAAGATCGGAATAAAGCTAAAATAAAGTGATTTTTTGAAAGCGGCTTTTAAAATGGATTCTTCACCAGCGGCTACACCCTGGATTACTGCTGTCCCCATGCCAGTTAAGGTCAATGAGCCAATAATGCCAGCCAAGGATAAAATGTATTTGTAGGTACCGTAACTTTCCGGTACGAGTAGGTTGGCAAAAGCAAGAGATAAGCCAAAAGCTGTTAATGCGCCTAAAATTTGTCCTCCACCCAACCAAAAACCACCCCTAGCTAGGTACACCATGTCAGTTTTGGTATAACGCTCACTAAACCGCAAGCCTTTATATAGGCCATTTTTTAACCAGATTATCATCCCTACCATACTAGCATTTTTGGTTTCTTATGCTATAGTGCGACCATGATGCTTAAAAATATTTTGCAGTGGTCTATTGTTATTGGTATTTGTCTTCTGTTGATTACGCCGCTTATTGTTACTCCGTCACTGTTTTTCCCCTTTATAACTGGTAAAGCCTTTTTCTTTAGAATTATAGTTGGAATGATTACGGGGTTGTGGCTTGTTTTAATGGTGATTGATAAAGATGCTCGACCTAAATCATCCCCGGTTTTATGGTCGGTACTGTCTTTAGCATTGATCGCGACACTAGCTGCTTGGTTTGGTATTAATCCATCTCGCAGTATTTGGTCTAACTTTGAACGGATGGAAGGCTTAATTGGTTTGTGGCATGTTTTCGCTTTATTTTTAGTAACTAGTTCTACTATAGTAAAACGACAGTGGTGGCGATTGTTGGTGCGTGGTTCGCTCGTAATTAGTGCAGGGGTTTCCCTTTATGCTCTCGTTCAGCTTTTTGGTTGGTTGACGATTAATCAAGGTGGAGTGCGTGTGGATGCTACTTTTGGTAATACTACGTATTTGGCGGTCTATCTTTTATTTAATATCTTTTTAATCCTAGTTTGTTTGACGCGGGTTTGGCAGATTGCTTGGCAACGCTACGTTTTGGGTGCCCTACTTGCTCTTCAATTAATAATTATCTATAACACAGCAACGCGTGGTGCTATCTTAGGTCTCATTGGTGGCTTGATATTAACGGGAATTTTAATTGCTTGTCAGTATTCAGGTCAACCAAGGAAATGGATTATTGGATCGATGGTAATTCTGGTGCTGTTAGTTGGGGGGTTTGTTTTAGTTCGTGATACCGAATTAGTTAAAAACAGTCCAGTGTTGTCTCGTTTTGCCTCAATTTCGGTTACCGATACTACTACTCAATCGCGGCTACTTATCTGGAAAATGAGTTTAAATGGTTTTGCGGAACGACCACTCTTAGGTTGGGGACAAGAAAATTATGCGGTTGTTTTTAATAAATATTTTGATCCGAAATTGTGGCGACAGGAGGCCTGGTTTGATCGAGCTCATAATGTTTTGCTTGATTGGCTAGTTTCTACGGGTATCTTAGGTCTAGTGTCTTATCTTAGTTTATTTGTGAGTGCTTTGTGGATTTTGTGGCGGCGCTTGCCAGTTGACTCATTACTTGGCTCACCATTGGCTAAAAATTTGACCACTGGACTATTGGCAGCCTATTTCTTCCAAAATCTATTTGTTTTTGATAATTTAATTAGTTATGTTTACTTTTTCCTTCTCCTGGCTTATTTACATCAGGCGTCTCAGCTAAATTACGATTCTAAAACTAAAAGTAATGCTCCAATCAAACCCCTTGCTTGGGTAGGGATAGCGGTAATAGTTGCTCTTTCTCTTGGGGCGATTTATAAGGTAAATGCCGCTCCTTTAAAAACTGGTCGAGGCCTGATTCAGGCGCTTGTGTCTCAGCCTGACCCTAAGCAAAATCTAGGATGGTTTCAAAAAACTGTTAATTACCAATCACCAATTGGTGATCGCGAAGTCCGTGAGCAGTTACTTAGCCAGGCTGAGGCCTTAGCTCGTAATGAGCGATTAACCATCGAGGAGCGACAAGCCTTTTTGGCCTACGCTTTTAAGCAAATGGAAGAGGTGGTTAAAGATAATCCAGAGGATGCTCGCCTAGCTTTGTTTATGGGCTCATTTTTAGGTCGCTTTGGTAAGTCCGATCAGGCCACTGTTTATTTAGAACAAGCATTAAAACTCTCGCCTAATAAACAGTCTATTTTGTTTGCGATCGCTTCTAATTATATTGTTAGCAAAGACTATGTCCGTGCGGAGTCGGTATTTAAACAAGCTTATGAACTAGATCCCGATTATCTTGAAGCACGCAAATATTATGGTTTGATTTTACTGATGAATGGTAAAATTCAAGCAGCGCGTGACTTGTTAGTTCCCGTATACGGATCAATTGCTGTACCAGATCCACAGTTTATTAATTGGTTTGCTGAAACTCGCCAATATAATTTAGTTTTAGAAGCCTGGCAAAAATTAGCTCCAGCCAATCCAAATAATGCTCAGTATCAATTTGCCTTAGCTGCCGCCTATTTAGCGGTAGGACGTCGAGCAGACTCAATTGCAACAATTGAAAAGATCATCGCTATCTCCCCATCTCATAAGGAGCAAGGCGAGAGTTTAATTAGACAGATTAGGGCTGGTCAAAATCCATTAGAGATCTAAAAATTTGACTTTTAGCCCCTGATCTGCTAAGCTTTGATAGTGAGGGCTGAGACTAGATATTTATATTCGGTCTAGGCACCAAAACGACGATTACCAAACCCCGCCTCTGGCGGGGTTTGGTTTGTGTTATAATACTCCTAGTTTACAGCTCGGCATGACCAGCGGCAGCGCTCATATAAAACATCGTCGTTTTGGAGCTTGTCTCCCGCTGGTCATGCCGGGACGGAAATATTTTTTATGCATTACACCTGGATGATTATTGCTTTGATTGTGATTTGGCTTTCAGCCATTCTTCTGGTGGTCGTTAATCAATCGCCAAATGCCGAATGGTTTTTAGGCGGAGCAATTGTGGTAACGATTGTCTTAACTTGCATCGGATTTTTAACGTCGTAAGTTATCCACATTTTTAAGTGGTAAGTCATTGTGATCGCATTTTTTTTGCGCGATAATTAAAGCAAGTAGAGCGGTGGCAAGAGTGGTCGACGCCAACGCATCACTTTAATAAAGAAAATCTGAAAAACATTATGGCTAAAAAGAAAAAGGCTAAGAAGGCTAAAACTTCAAAGAAAAAGTCTTCTAAGAAGCGCAAATAATTCCCACTGGAGTTGAAACACCCCCGCTTAGCGGGGGTGTTTTTTTATGTTATACTTGGCGCGTATTTATTACCCTGATTATGTCTTTATTTAGCAACCTTTTTGGCGATCATAGTGAGACGATCTTAAGTAAACTGACCCCCAAAGTCCAGGCGATTAATGGTCTGGAAGAGCAAATTAAAGCTCTCACCCCTGAGGCTTTAAAAGCTAAAACGGCCGAATTTAAAGTGCGCTTACAAGCTGGCGAAAGTCTTGATGATCTAGCCGCTGAAGCGTTTGCGGTAGTGCGCGAGGCCGCTCGGCGGACGCTCGGTCAACGTCATTATGATGTCCAATTATTGGGCGGTCTTATTTTACATCAAGGCGCCATTGCCGAGATGAAGACTGGTGAGGGTAAAACCTTGGTGGCTACTTTACCAGCTTATCTTAATGCTTTGGCTGGGCGAGGGGTGCATATTGTGACCGTTAATGATTACTTGGCCCGTCGCGATGCGGTGTGGATGGGGCAAATTTATGATTACTTGGGTTTATCCGTCTCGGTGTTAAACAGCCAAACTTCCTATTTATACGATCCTAATCATCAGGATCAAGATGCGAGCCGGGATACTCAGGGCTCATTTAAAGTTCTGCATCAATTTTTACGTGGTTGTAATCGTCGTGATGCTTATGCCGCTGATATTACTTACGGCACCAATAATGAGTTTGGTTTTGATTATCTCCGCGATCACTTGGCTTATGGTGTTAATGATGTTTCGGGGCGTTTTCAGGGTACCGCTCGCGTTTACCCCTTTGCTATTATTGACGAGGTCGACTCGATTTTAATTGATGAGTCTCGGACACCGCTGATTATCTCGGCGCCGGTAGCTAATGCTGAGAGTTGGTATGCCACGTTTGCCAATATTGCCCAGAGTTTAAATGAGGGTGACGATTTTACTATTGATCATAAATTAAAAGCGGTCTCATTGACCGAGGCGGGGATTGAAAAGGCTGAGAAAGCCCTGGGGATTGAGAATATTTACACCGATAAGGGGATTAAATATGTCCATCACTTGGAGACGGCCGCTAAAGCCAAAGCGATTTACACGCGGGACAAAGAGTATGTGGTTCGCGATGGTGAGGTGGTGATTGTGGATGAGTTTACTGGGCGACTCCAGCCGGGTCGCCGCTGGTCGGAGGGCTTGCATCAAGCGATTGAGGCCAAAGAAGGGGTTAAGGTGCGAGAGGAATCACGGACTTTTGCTACTGTGACCTTACAAAATTATTTCAGACAATATCAAAAATTAGCTGGGATGACCGGTACCGCTAAAACCTCGGCTGAGGAATTTAGAAAAGTCTATGGTTTGGAGGTAGTTCCCATACCACCTCATCAAACTTCAGCCCGCCAAGATTTAGCCGATGTGGTGCTCCAAACCGAGGATGCTAAATTTAGAGTGATTACTAAATTGGTTAAAGAGTTACAAACTAAAGGTCAGCCAGTGTTGGTGGGTACGGTCTCAATTGAGAAAAATGAGTTGCTTTCGGCTCACTTCCGTCAAGCGGGTATTGCTCACAAAATTTTAAATGCTAAAAACCACGAGGAGGAGGGGGCGATCATTGCTGCTGCCGGTGCTCCTGGATCAGTGGTCATTGCAACCAACATGGCTGGTCGTGGGGTCGATATTAAACTAGGTGGTGCTATGCCCACTGTCGAAACCACGGAGGCGGTCAAAGCTTTGGGTGGGCTTTATGTGATTGGTACTGAACGGCATGAGGCTCGGCGGATTGATAATCAACTTCGGGGTCGGGCTGGACGCCAAGGTGATCCGGGAGCAACGGTGTTTTACTTGTCACTGGAGGACTCATTAATGAAGATGTTTGGCTCGGATCGAATTAAAAGTTTAATGAATAAACTCTCGATACCGGAAGATGAGCCGATTACGCATTCATTGGTGTCTAAATCACTCGAAGGGGCCCAAGAAAAAATCGAGGGACTTAACTTTGATGCTCGTAAACACTTACTGGAGTATGACGATGTGGTTAATCATCAACGTGTAACGTTGTATGAGCGCCGACAAAAAGTGCTGTTTGGTGGGCGAGAGGAGTTGGATGAGTTTATCACCAAGGCTCAAGAAATTTTGGCTTGGAGTGATGAAGAGATAACTAATTTTAAGCAAACTTTAACTCAAAAAGAAGCTAACTTTGGAATGGAAAGATTAGAGGCTAGTCTACGAGCACTCATTTTGCAGGTGATTGATATGTATTGGGTGGAGCACCTAGAAGCGATTGATTATTTACGTGGCAGTGTCCGCTTGCGGGCTTACGGTCAACGGGATCCGTTGGTCGAGTTTAAGCGGGAGGGGTTGCATTTATTTAAAGACCTAGAGTCCAATATTTTTGCCGAGGTGCTCAAATTAATCCCTAATCTCGGTGCTGCTCCAACTAAGGCGGAAGAAGTTAAAGTAGTTACCACTGGTCCGGTCGAACCAGAGACCACGGTTGGTCGGAATGATCCGTGTCCTTGTGGATCCGGTAAAAAATACAAAAAATGTCATGGGGCATAAGGTTATGAAAAAAGATGCTATTTATAATCAAATTGCCGATTTTGTTTACGAAACGTGTATTCATAGTCAAACCCCGCGCTCGGGGTTGTGGTTTTTAGGTAGTGGGCGGCAATCCGTTGCTGAGCATCTTTTTAGGACGGCGATGATTAGTTATACTTTGGCTCACTTAGAATCAAAAGCGGATAAACATAAAGTAGTACTGATGGCCCTTTTCCATGATATTGGGGAGGGGCGGACCTCAGATCATAATTATGTCCATCAGCGCTATGGACGCTTGGCTGAAGCGGAAGCCGTTAAAGATATTTCTAAAAGTTTGCCATTTGGGGCGGAGATCCTGGAGCTCTTCCAAGAAGAGCAAACTCAAAAAACTTTAGAGGCTCAATTGGTCAAAGATGCCGATCAATTAGAGTGGATCACTACCTTGCGCGGTGAGGAAATTAAAGGTAATAAAAAAGCCAAAGCCTGGATTGTGATTGCTTTAAAGAGATTAAAGACTAGTTCAGCCAAAAAACTCGGTAAAATATTGGTCAATACTCATCCGGACTCGTGGTGGTTTGATGCCAAAGATAAGTGGTTTGTCGATCGTAACAGCAAAGACCAAAAATGGGTAAATAAAAAAACTAAAAAATAATATGGAAAAAATGCCAAATTTTGAGGGGAGAGAAAGGGAGATCGATCAGATGATTGAACGTCTAGCTGAAATGCAGGAGATGACGTCGGATGAGATTATGTCTGATCTTGCTACCTATGCACCATATGAAGGGAATGAAGATCCTAATCAGGAGTACCTTAATGAAGTGGCGGAAATGATGGGTATCTCGGTAGAAGAATTAACCGCTTACGCCATCAAAAAAGCCCAAGAATTTTTGGAGGAGTAAAAATATGATCGGGTTTGTCCTAAATATTCCATATACCCTGATTGGTTTAATGGCGGGCCTAATTTCTCTGCCATATAAAATACAGTTTAGAGTTAACCCTTATGTTTTAATTGTAAACGTAAAAAAGTTATGGTGGACATTTGGTTATCTTAAAAATGCCAGAGCGGTGACAATTGGACAAGTAATCCTCCTTGGGTCAAATATTGAAGATCAAGATTTAGAACATGAGTTGGTCCATGTTGAACAATACCAACAAGTACCTCTAATTCAGCCGATTTTGTATGGTATTGAATTAATTCGAAAGGGATATAAAAATAATAAATACGAGATAGAGGCTTATCAAAAAGCGGGAAATGTCTATAAGGAAAAAATTATATCAAAAACACTTAAATTTGAGGATAAATTAGTTAAAGATATTTTAGAGGGACGGAAAACCGCTACCTGGCGGTTATTTGATGATAAAGATTTGAAGGTTGGTGATAAGCTCGAATTAATCAATTTTGACTTGGGTAAGAAATTTGCCGAGGCGGAAATTGTCAATATTAAGGAAAAGAAGTTAGGGGAGGTGGATGAAGGTGACTATGTTGGCCACGCTAAAGATAAAGACAGGCAAGTTATGCTTGAGGGGTATAAAGGTTATTATGGAGATAAGGTGACTTTTGATACTGTTGTAAAAATAATCGATTTTAAATTACTGTAATAAGGTATGGAAATAAAGAATTTAATTAAAGAAGTTTTAGATAAGAGCTATTTAATGAGTTTGGCTACGGTCGATGAGGGTGGGGTGTGGGTTGCCGATGTGATTTGTATTCATGACGAGGGTTTGAGTATTTATTGGATGTCTGATCCTGAAACAAGGCACTCACAAGCAATTGCTAAAAATAATAAAGTAGCTGGAACAATTACTGTTAGTGGGCCAGGAGAAGATAATTTAGGGATACAGTTTGAGGGTGTGGCTGAAAGGGTTGAGGGTGGTCGGTATGATTTAGCTTTAAAACATTATAAAAAGAGAAATAAGCCTGTTCCAACGGAAACAGATGATGTATTGCAGGGCGATTCCTGGTATGTCTTAAAACCCAAGAAAATTGAGTTAATTTGTGAAAAAATATTCGGTTTTGATAAACAAATCTATGAACCTTAAAGACACCTATAATTTAATTGCCAAAGATTGGTATAAAGATCATAAAAAGGATGATTGGTGGGTGGCGGGGACAGATAAATTTACCTCTTTTCTAGACCATAATGATAATATTTTAGATGTTGGTTGTGGGGCTGGAGTAAAGTCTGATTGTTTAATTAATAAAGGCTTTAAAGTTACTGGTATCGATTTTTCAGACCAAATGATTGAATTGGCAGGGCAAAATGTCACTAAGGGTAATTTTTTAGTTAAAGATATCAAAGAACCACTAGGTTTTAATGAGCAATTTGATGGAGTGTTTGCTCAAGCGGTGTTACTACACATTTCTAAACAAGAATTATCTCAAGTACTTAAAAATATTATTGAACCGTTAAAACCAGGCGGTTATTTTTACGCCGCGGTTAAAGAGGTAAAACCTGATCGTCCGGAGGAGGGGATACTTAAAGAAAATGATTATGGTTACGAGTATGAACGATTTTTTAGCTATTACACCAGCGAAGAGGTAGTGGAGTATATCACGAGTGCTGGTCTAGGTGTTGTTTACCAAGACATTATCTCCTCCGGAAAAACCAATTGGATTCAAATAATAGGACAAAAATAAAGGGCGTATCTGTTCTCCAGACAGACACGCCCCACCATCCACTTAAAAGTTTCAGGATTTACCGTCGGGTGCCGACGGGGCCCAGCGCGCGGCCGTTTTTTGGTGGCTTTGGCTAGGTGATGGTATGCTAATATATAAGTACTAAGGTTGTCAAGTCTATGAACAAAAATGTTACAGTGGTCGTCGGTGGCCAATTTGGCTCCGAGGCCAAGGGTAAAGTGGTCGCTTATTTGGCGGGTGGGTTTGAGATGGCGGTAAGGACCGGCTCACCCAATGCTGGTCATACGGTAATTAGTGGAAATAAGACTTATCGTCTACAACAAATTCCGGCTACTTTTTTAAATCCAAAATGTCAGTTATATATCGGTGCTGGGGCCTTAATTAATCCCGAGATTTTAAAACGTGAGGTTGAGGAGACGTCGGTCAAAGATCGTTTATTTATTGATTATCAAGCTGGTATTATTGAACCTGAACATTTAGAACAAGAAGGGGAGTTGGTTAAACAAATTGGTAGCACGGGTAAGGGTTGTGGAGCCGCTTTAATTAATCGGATTTGGCG
>CAYTWP010000002.1:0-18431 GCA_964442155.1 uncultured Candidatus Saccharibacteria bacterium | reverse complement strand
GTCCGGCTCTCGGACGGCGCCGACGTCATGGGGGACGACGCACTCGAGGAAGCCGCGGGGGACGACAATAAATACAGACAGGATTTTGTTTGTATAAAAAATATTTAATCGCTCATGCTCACTAGCATGTTGGATAGCGTTAAATTCAGGCAAGCTCCTGATGTTGCGCAGTTCTCCACCGAAAACAACATGGAAGCAAGTTATAAACTTTTTCTTACTTACAAAGAATCCTGAACCTGATGACTCATTACTATTGCTATATCTAATAATTACTCTATAGACTCGCTCTTTTACAAACTCTCCGTGAGGTAACTTTTCTGACATATTCATATTATATCGTCGTTAGAGGCTTTTGCTAAGTCTATGCAAAATTAGATAAGCGTTACGTTAACGCTCTTCGTGCGTAGTACGAGTTTGCTGCCGGTCAGGGACTCGAACCCCAATACCATCCTTCAGAGGGATGTGTCCTACCATTAGACGAACCGGCAATATTACGCCATAACTTTAGCAAAATAGTAACAAAACTGCTATACTCTCGCATATGAATAAAAATAAAATAATTTGGTTGGTGGTTATAATTGTGGTGTTGGTGGGTGGATTTTGGGTTTATAAAAATAAGCGGGGTGGGGCGATCACTTTAACTCCAGGCGAGACTGCCGAGGTCAGCGGGGTAGCGGTGGTGGTAAACGCTGATCAAATTGCTTTTGATGGCCCCTATTTAATCTCCCTTAAAACCGAGGGTGGTGAGACGGTTAATGTAGCGGTGCCGTCGATGGGTTTACCGCTTTGTGCCGCTTACCAAGCGGGTAATATTACCGGCGTAAATTTGGTAAAAATTGGCGATCAAGTAGAGGTTAAAGGTAAGGTGGCCCAAGACGGCGCCATTGTGCCTTGTGACGCGGCTGACCACTACTTGAGGAATTAGTATAAAAATTGTCCCTATGCTATGCTAGGCGGGTATTAGGAAACGCAGCCCGAGTCGAGTCTCTAGATACATCTACAAGCAATATAAGAAAATAACAAAATGACAGGAACAATCAAAACTTTGACTGAGAAAGGCTTTGGCTTTATCTCTCGCGAGGGCGAGGCTAAGGACCTCTTTTTTCACTCTAAGGAGTTGGTGGGCGTTACCTACGATGAGCTTAAGGTTGGCGATACGCTAACTTTTGAGGTAGTCGATGGTGAGAAGGGCCCAGCAGCAGTTAACGTATCTCGGGCGTAAGCCTTAGCTAATAAACCATCCTCGTTCCGCCTCGGTGGAAAAGGGTGGTTTTTTAGTGTAAAATTATCGTAATAAATCTTTTATTTCGTCGTCATTAATAAATATGAACAATACTAAATTTTCTTGGATTGCTTTGGTAATTTTAATTATTTTGATTGTTGGTGGCTACTTTGCTTGGACTTACATGGCTACTCCACCAACCAGCGTCATCCCGGAGGGTGTCGTTTGTACCATGGACGCCAAGATGTGTCCTGATGGCTCTTACGTGGGCCGCCAAGGACCTAATTGTGAGTTTGCTGCTTGTCCTGGGTACTAATTTCTAAATTAACTGAGCGTAGACGCAAATACTGCGGCGTTTGGCGGGACGGCCGCGGACGAGGTGGCGGTGGGATTTCACAATCTTGTGGATCGTAAAGTGAGGGGCGAGTAAATCCACTAACTCTTGCTCGCTAAAGACGTGCTCGGCGACGCCGATTTTAGGATGGATGTACGAGCCCGGCTCATCGGCCGGATGCTCACGCAGTAGCCGCTTGGCATGCTCATCCTCATCGAGCAAAAAGGTTTTAATAAATAAATAACCGCCCGGTTTAAGCACCCGCACCATCTCACTAAACACCTTACTGCGCTCCGGTGCGGTGAGGAAGTGGGAGGTCATCATATCAAGCACTAGCGTTTGTGAGGCATTAGGTATTGGTAATGGCTCGGCAATGGAGCGCACTTCGTATTTTAGATCTAAACTCTTACTTTTGTTGACGGCTTGATTAATCGCCTCACGTGAGATGTCATAACCCACGCCGCTGACCTCAAACTCTTGGGCCAAGTAAATTAAATTACGACCATTGCCGGCGCCTAAGTCGAGGACGGAGTTGTGCTTATGTAAAACGCTGTGGCCAGACTCCCTGACCAACCAGCGGGTAAATTTAATCAAATCCTCGCTCGGATTGTCGGACAAGGCCAAGTTTTGGGCGTATTTGTACTCCTTATTCCAAAAGCTGACCCCCGGCTTTTTGCCCTCGCGTTTATAATGTCTAAAGTTTTTCTTCATTACGCTTCATGCTACACTGCTTGCCATGGCCGGTCAATCAACTTTTATTTACGGTAAGCATGCTTTGGCGGAGGCTTTAACGGGCGCGCCACAGATTGTGGAGCGGGTTTTTGTGGTGCCGCCACTTAATGATGGTAAATTAGACGATTTAATTAAACAGGTCGGGGTGAGTGTGACTAAAGTCCAAGCTAATACTTTGCCGCGAGGCGTTGACCCGGAGGCGGTGCATCAAAATGTGATTGCCGAGATCTCGGTTAAAAAATTAATGCGCGCGTTTGATGATTTTATGGAGGATTTAAAGATTACGCCAGATACGGCGCTGGTTTTGCTTGGTGAAATTGAGGATCCGCAAAATGTTGGCGCGATTATCCGCAGTGCCGCGGCACTAGGTGCGGCCGGTATTTTAGTGCCCGAGCATCATCAAGCTCAAATTAGTGGCGCGGTGATTAAAGTCTCGGCCGGGATGGCGTTTAAAATCCCCTTAATTTCCATTGGGAATGTTAACCACACTTTACGCGAGCTTAAGGATAAAGGTTTTTGGATTTATGGTTTGAGCGAGGTGGCTCCAGCGCCTTTGGCTCTCGAGCGTTTTGACCGGCCAAGTGTGTTTGTGCTCGGCAATGAAGGCGAGGGGATACGCCAAAAAACGCTGGAGACTTGTGATATTTTACTTAAAATCCCGATCAGTGGACGGGCCGACTCGCTTAATGTGGCTACTGCCGCAGCCGTCACTTTGTACGCCTGGAGCGTCCAACATCCACAGGTTTTACACTAATCAGTCTTTACATTACACCACATTTAGTTTAAAGTACTCAGTTGGAGGGTCGTATGTGCGACTCAATTGGCACAGGTCTTTTTAGGAGAATAGCTGATGTACTTGAAGACGTTGTTGATAGCGTCACTGCCTTCAGGTGGGAAAGACTTTCTGGGTGGGGAGTTGGCCCGAAACTATGGTTTTTACATGATTGGTGCTGGATCAATTTTGCGCCAACATGTAAACAATGGAGGTCCATACGCTCAAAAAATCAATGATTGTCAGCGAATAGGCGCTTTGGTCCCAGATCATATAGTTACAAAGTTGGTCTGGGAGGAAGTCACCGCTGTTTTGAATCGAAATTCCGATGCTCGATTTATTTTCAATGGTTACTCACGATCAGTGCCGCAGGCCCAGAAACTTTTAGAGATGCTTAACAAAATTGGTCCTAATCAATTTGAACGGGCCAACGGTGCGGCAGCACTACTTCATATTGATGTGCCAGTCGCAGTCTGCCTTAACCGCATGATTAAGGGATCCGAAGAGCGTGGCGAACGTCCTGACGACAATCTAGAAACCTTTCATAAAAGGGTTCAAAATTTCCACAAAGAGACAAGGCCAATGATCAACTTTTTCCGTCATAAGAAAAGAGATCTAGGGGTCGCTCGAGTCTCTTTGCCGGGAGAGCAGCCAGCCGGAAAGGTTTATGCCCAGATCGTTCAAGCTCTCAATCTGCCAGCTTCAATCATGTCCGCCCAGCAGGCATCAGCTTAACACCTACACGTTTTCGGTTTCATCCCGGTGAGTCGCTTTGCGACTTGCCGGTTTTTTGTTGGCTAAATTAGCGATTAAGTAATCGAGCTTTTTTTCTAAACTAATCAGGCGGTCCTCCTCTTTATCTAACTCTTTTTCCGTCTTCTCTATCAGCTTTTTTTCGCCCTTAATTCCAGAGATAATAATATGATCACCAATAAACATCGCTACAAACACACCACTAAATAACATGATCAAACTACCAATAATAATCGACATGGGCCCGGTCATAAACGGGTAATTGTCGGCAGTGTGCCAAACTCCACGCCAAAAGAGGACTACTCCAATACCCGAGACAAAGGCGTACCAAATTGGCCGATGGCTCAAATAGCCGCGAATTTTATCTTCAGCATGATCAAAAAAAATGCGTACAGATTTAAACATGATTAGTATCGTGATGAGCGTATAAAGTTAATAAAGCGAAAAATAAACTTAAAATCAAAGGCCCTAAAACAAAGCCTGTCAGTCCAAAAAAGGCTAATCCACCTAATACCGACAATAAAATCAAAAACGGATGTAAGGCGACGCTTCGCCCAACTAATATTGGTCCTAATAAATTATCTATTAAGCCGACGGCCAAAACTCCCCAAATTAATAAACCCAGGGCATTACCCATAGCTCCAGTCCAAAATAAGTAAAGGACTCCTGGGGCTAAGACTAAGGCGGTGCCAATGCCGGGGATCAAAGCCGCAACAGCGGCGACACTACCACCTAAAACTGGTTGTGGTAGACCAAATAAAGCAAAGCCGACACCAGTTAGGGTACCTTGGATGACGGCGACAGTTAAGGAGCCGCGGATCACTGAGGTAACAGTAGTCTCTAGTCGTTCGATGATTGCCTCGGTCTCACCAGCTGGCAAAGGGATAATACTAATGAGTGAACGACGTAAATTAGCCCCATCGCGCAAGAGATAAAATATTGACAGTAACATTAAAAATAAATTAATGGCCACGATGACGAAGCCGCTAAAAAAGTTACTGACGCGATCAATTAACCAAGTTAGAGCCTGAGTCCGGAGCGATTCTAAGTCGACGGTAATAAATGGATTAACTCTTTCCGCCAGAGCCTGGAGTTGATTGGTTAATTGTTCAATCACCGGTGAGGAGGACTCCGGGTCAAGATAAGCGCTGTAGAGATTAATCGTCTCTTGGGCTACTTGGGTACCAATTAGGGCGATAATGCCAACAATAATCAAACACAAAATAATCACGGTGGCTAAAGCGGCTAAACTAGGGCGCTTGCCCAGCCAGCGATAAATCCGGCGATAAAGTGGCTTAACTAAAACAGCAAAAACTAAGGCTAAGATGAGGGCGTGGAAAAATGGTTTAACCAGCCAGGCGAGTAAGGCTGCCGCTAGCCCTAAAGCGGCAAGGAAGAAGGTTGCTTCAATAGTTTGGCGAGTCATATTAAAATAAACTTTCTACCACTTCTTTAACGACGGTGCCATCAGCGGCGCCACCGGAGGCTTTAATAATCGCGCCCACCAAAATACCGGCTTTAGTTTTGTCGGTGACGTTTAGCTCCACTTTTTTAGCTTGGGCGATTTTAACAATCTCCTCGCGCGACATTTGGGCCGGTAAATAAGTTTGGAGGATAGCTAATTCAGCCGTCTCACTGGCCGCCAAATCCTCACGACCGCCGGTTTTAAATTGCTCAATTGAGTCCTGTCGTTGACGAGCCGCTCGTTTAATTACCGCTAGCGTCTCCTCGTCGCCCAAAAACTCATCCGGTTTTTTACCTTTAGCCACCAACTCATTGGTTAAAGCTGAGACTAATCCCCGGACGACCGAGAGCTTAACCTGGTCTTTAGCCTTCATTGCGGCCTTAATCTCCTCCTTAATTTGTTGATGCAACATATAGAGACTATTGTACCAAAATTACGTTATACTGCCACTATATGGAGCTTAATCAGGGTCAACGAGTGGCGGTGGACGCGGTGGAAGGGCCGGTGATGGTGGTGGCCGGTCCCGGTACCGGCAAGACCCAAGTGCTTACTTTACGGATCGCTAATATTTTAAAAGTGACCGACACCGCGCCAGCCAATATTTTAGCGCTCACTTTTACTGAGGCGGCGGCGGCCAATATGCGTAGTCGTCTGGCCGAGGTGGTGGGGAGTCGTGCGTATGCTGTGGTGATCAGCACCTTCCATGGTTTTTGTAATGGGATTATCCGGGCGTATCCGGAGCACTTCCCTCGGATCATTGGCTCGCGCTCGATTACCGAGGTGGATCAAGTGCGCGTGGTCGAGAGCTTGGTCACTAATTTATCCCTCAATTTACTCAAACCGTTTGGTGATCCATTCCTGTATGTCCGCTCGATTGTGGCCTCGATTAATAATTTAAAACGCGAGGGTGTCACGCCGGAAAAATTTAGTGAATTAGTGAGCGAAGCTAAAAAAACTTTAGAATCTAGGGAAGATCGCGTCCATACCAAAGGCGCTCACAAAGGTAAAATTAAAGGGGAAGTGTTGAAAGAAGAAAAAGATTTGGCCAAAAATGAGGAGCTGGCCCTGGTGTATGAGGCCTATCAGGTGAAACTGGCCAGCGACAAACTTTATGATTACAGTGACATGATTATGGAGGTGCTGGAGGTGATGGAAAAAGACGAGACTTTGCGCCAAATCCTCCAAGAGGAGCATCAATATATTTTAATTGATGAGCATCAAGACACTAATAATGCTCAAAATAAAATTATTGAGTTGTTGGCCAGCTTCCACTCCGAGCCTAATTTATTTGTGGTGGGGGATGAGAAGCAAGCTATATTCCGCTTCCAAGGTGCCTCGTTACAGAATTTTTTATATTTCAAAAAATTATATCCCAATGCGTTGTTGATTACCCTCACCGATAATTATCGCTCCCAACAGACGGTGCTTGATGCCGCTCACAGTTTACTCCCGGCCACGGCCGCCGCCGGCGGGGCGGCGGTTAAACTCGCAGCTCAAACTGTCCACGCTTTGGCGCCAATCAAAATCGCTACATTTACTAAACCAGAAATCGAAGTTTTTAGTGTTGCGCAATTAATTAAAGCGCAAATTGCGTCTGGTACTAAAGCCGAAGAGATCGCGGTGTTGTACCGCGATAATAAAGATGCCTTCCCTCTGGCTCGAGCTTTAGACCGAGCGGGGGTTAATTATATTATTGAGTCGGATCAAGATTTATTTACGCAAAGTGATGTCCGGCGCCTATTAATTATTTTAGAGGCAGTACGGCGTTTTGGTGAGGATGAAGCCCTGGCTAAATTATTGCACCTAGACATTTTTAATTTAGAGCCACTATTGGTTTATCAAACCATTCGCCAAGCCTCGCAGACTAAACAATCACTTTATAATCTAATTAAATCAAACCCTGATTTTGGTGACGTTTATGCTAAATTGGTTAACTGGCAAAAATTAGCTACCAACGAGAATTTACTGACTTTATTTGAGCAAATAGTTTGGGAGTCAGGAGTGTTAAATCGAGTGCTCGCTACCGCAGGCGCCGAGGAGCGTTTAGGGGCGATTAGTCGGCTGGCCGAGGAGATCGGAGCTTTACTGGAAAGTCACCCCGAGGCGACTTTAAAAGACTGGTTTACTTATTTAGACACCGTGCGGACGCATGGTTTATTTATCAAACGCTCGCGAGTCGCTGGCGTGCCCGGCAAAGTCCGTTTAATGACCGCGCATCGAGCCAAAGGTTTAGAGTTTGATCAGGTTTATATTATTGGTGCTTATGATGGTCACTTTGGTGGTAAAAAAATGCGCGAGTTAATTAAATTATTGCCAAGTATTTATGGGGCTAAAGTAAAAGATGAAGAAGATAATAATAGTGACGAAAGGCGCTTGTTTTATGTGGCGCTAACGCGAGCGCGTAAGGGGGTGATGGCCAGTTACGCTAGTGAGAGTGCCTCCGGTAAAGAACAATTACCCTCACTTTTTTTAGCTGAAATTAGTCAGGAGTTTAAACAAGATTTTGACTCTAAAGAGTTAGAAATTAAATTTGAGGGTGAAAAGAGTAATTTATTAATCCCCGCTCAAACTAAAATTGATTCTGGTCCCGATCACGAATTTATTAAAACCATTTTTGCCGAGCAAGGTTTATCGGTCTCGGCACTTAATAATTATCTCACTTGCCCGTGGCGCTATTTTTACCGTAACTTAATCCGTTTGCCCGAGGCTAAAGCACCAAGTGCGCTGTATGGTACGGCGGTGCACAACGCCCTGGCTGATTTATTTAGACGACTAAAGAGTGAGCCGGTAACTCGTGAGGAGCTACTGGCCGGCTTTGAGTATCACTTGCGGCGCCAGCCACTCACCGAGCAAACTTTTGATCAGGCGCTGGCTAAAGGCCAAAAAGCCTTAACCGGCTGGTATGCTGAATATAGTAAAGAGTGGGACGGGAAAAACTTTTTAACCGAGTTTGATATTAAAGGGGTGTTACTAACTCCGGAAGTAAAATTAAATGGCAAAATTGATAAATTGGAGTTTGAGGGTAGCGGCAATAAAGTATTAGTCACTGATTACAAAACGCGCCAGCCATTAACCATTAAAGAGATAAAGGGCGAGACGGCCGATGATGACGGCAGTTACTTTAGACAATTGGTGTTTTATAAATTACTGCTTGATCGTTACGACAATGGTAAATATCAAATGACGGCTGGAGAGATCGACTTTATTGAACCAAACGCTAAAGGGGATTATAAAAAAGAAAAATTTGAGATTGCGGAAAGTGATCTTAAAGAATTAACCGAGACGATTAAACACGTCGCTGGTGAAATCACTAACCTCACTTTTTGGTCTATGCGCTGTAACGACAAAGACTGCCAATATTGCGCCCTCCGTGAGCTTGTTTAGCAAACATTGTATTAAATGATTTAATGTGTTACTGTCCGGTCAGTAAACTGACCTTTGGAAAGGAGGCCTAAGTAATGGATCCATATATCGGTATCACTGACTTTATGAATTATGAGCAAGTTATGGATATGCTCAAAGTCTTTAGGAAGGCTCAATCACTTGGTTCCAAGCGGAGGCTCCATGTGGGGGTAATGATGAGTTACAAAACTCTCCATGGGATCCCGAGTAAGTGGCAAGATGCTTTTCCATCGAAGGAGAAAATCGCTAGCATCTTTTTCTCTAACGAGACTTACAATTGTCTCCACTACGCTGACTACACACTCGAAGATATCTCTGTCTCAAAAAGCCTTACCGAAGCAATTTTTTGCTGCGGTGTCAGTATCCATGCTTTGCAGTTGGATATGATTTGGCCAGAGCCGTCCGATATATTTAATGGAGTCCATAATTCTCGTAAACAAATCGAGGTTATCCTCCAAGTCGGTAAGAAAGCCTTTGAAGAAATTGGCGATGATCCAAATAATCTAGTTGCCAGATTGGCGGATTACCAGGGAGTGATTCAACGGGTGTTGCTTGATAAGAGTATGGGCCAAGGTCTCGGTATGGATGCTGTTGGGCTCATTCCTTTTGTGGAAGCAATAAAAACACATTATCCTAAGTTGGGTATTGTGGTAGCTGGCGGGCTGGGACCAGAGACTATGAATTTGGTGGAGCCCTTGGTTAAGGAATTTCCGGACATTAGCATTGATGCTCAAGGGAGACTTCGTCCCAGCGGCAGTGCGCTTGATCCTGTTGATTGGCGTATGGCCGGATGGTATTTGATTGAAGCTCTGCAACTTTTCGGTGATAACTAATTCAGAGGGTTATAAATATAAAAACAAACACCGGTCGTGGATGTCTCCACGACCGGTTGATTTTTTGTCTACATATTCTCAATTTTTGCGAAAACGGTTGACCATTTCGCGATCGACGTCAGATACAGTTTTCGATGTCTCTTTCCAGACTTCGTTAAGAATGTGGTCGACCCTTTTTCCATCTTCCAGAATGGCTTTTTTGGTTAGATCAGCCTTGATATCTTCCGGTCTATTTCTTGGTCGGAAGTGTTTAATCCCACCAAGAATAAATAAGGCAATTACAATGAAAACAGGTAGTAATATCCATGCCACATCGCTCATGACCCTTCTCCCAAGGTTATAGGTCCTGTTGTCTAAGGTAACTTTAGCAGTAATTAGCTAGTTTTCAAATCCCGAGGCTAAGCCTCGGGAAAAACGTTGTAAATTAAGGGTTATTTTAAGATAGGAGATGATGAAATTGTAAAAAGCTTGACAAATTCTGGGGATTTGCTATACTAGTGGGTAGGATAGTGGTTGTGGAGGGTACCATGGGCTTTCCCGCCCAAAACCGCTGCTATCTCGACACTTCTCCGAACGAGTGGGAAGGTCTCGCGTAGAAAGGGGAGCCCAATTTGGTTGAAGGGCCGGTTTGTGCGGGACAGGAGAAATATTGCGAAAGATGAAACCCTGTTTCGCCGTTACGGCCCTGAGTTACCGACGGTATTAACCGTCGAAACAAGATCGGTAGTCGGCGCGAATCTGTCCAAATTCGCTGACGTCGATCAAATGAATGAGGCCTCCGCTGGTGCGCACAGCGGAGGCCTATTTTTTTTGCCTTAAATTATTTAGTATCTAATAAGCGGTAAGTGGGTATAAGGCCAATCAGCATTAAGAGACCGAGGGCGAAAAAGATTTGCGGTAAAATAAAATAAGTTAAAAAAGCGCTCACTGCCAGTGGGGCAATAATATAAGATACCGGGATGGCGTCGCGCGAGAGGGTCACGATCGAGGCGTCATTGCCATCGATTTTTTTAAATAAATAAATCTCTTTCATGGCCTCAATGGCGCTGGCACCGACCCGGGTCATAAACAGTAACGCACTCCACACGATTAGTGAGTTAGTGGTTACGAGGGGGATAAATAAGGTGCTTAAACCGGCAATAGCTAAACCAGTCGCTAAAATCTCCTTCTCGCCCAACCACTTATCAGCTAATCGTCCCAGCGGATACTCCAACAACACAAAGGGCAAGAGCATAATGGTAAAGACGACACCAAGCTCCGACCAAGAGAGGCCAATGGTTTGGGTTAAATAAAGTGGTAAATAAATAACCATTACGGCGTAAAAAAAGTTGAGTAATAAATCAATCGCTAAGATCCGACGCAAATTGCCGGTTTTAAGGTCTGTCCGCGTTAACAAACCAATTATCACGCTTAATTGGGAGCGGCCTAATTGCTCGGGTTTAATCTCCGCTCGTGATAAGTAGTGGCTGGCGACATAAAGTAGGGGTACTAACATTAAAGCGGCTAAAAAATAGAGACTAGCAAAACCCCAAGCGGTAATCATCACGCCGGCGACGAGCGGTGAGAGGAGCCAAGCAATATTAATGACCGTTAAAAATAAGCCTCTAATTTCACCGGTACTGCCATTGGTCGAGAGATGCTCGAGATATAAATCGAGGGTAAACCGGAGGACAAACATCGCGGCGTAATAAAAACCAAACAGGCCTAAAGCCCACCACTTAAGATTAGGGTTGGTGGAGAGTAAGATTAGTGATAGGAGAGTGAGACTACCTACTCCCGTTACCACCGCAATATTACCAAACCATTTAATGAGGGTTGGAGTAACCGCTAAACCAATAATAGCCGCAATCGAGGCTAAGGTATAAACCAAGCCCACTTTTTGATCCGAGACCACACTCGCTAAAAATGACGAGTTAACGTAAGCGGGCAAGGCCGTCGCCACGGCGACAGCAAAACCAGCAACATAAGTAAATAAACGGACGCGAGCGACGGGCATCGCTTATTATTATACCTCAATCAGTACCGGTAAGATAATTGGGCGCTTGTGCGTTTTTTGGAAGAGGTATTTGCCGACGTCCTCGCGGATGGCATTTTTAACATAATCAAAGTTAATTGGATTCATTTGGCGAGTGGAGTCCTCAATTACTTTTTTAATTTGACTCCGGACTTGACGCAGAAGATCTTGTGACTCTTTTAAGTAAATAAAACCGCGGGAGATAATGTCCGGTGACTTGCGCACTTGACCGGTTTTTAAATCCACCATCGCAATAATCACAAACATCCCGTCTTGAGCGAGCGCCTGGCGATCGCGGATCACTACCTCCTGGACATTGCCGGCACCTAAGCCATCCACCATCACCACTTTACTGGAGACTGTCTCTTTGTGGGCAAAGATGCGCTCGCCCCCGTCGGCAATTTCAATGACCATGCCATTGTCCGGGACAATGGCATTTTTTTCCTCCACCCCGAGACGCACCGCCATATCGGCGTGGACTCGGAGCATCGAGTGATGACCGTGGACCGGGATAAAGAATTTAGGCTTTAACATTTTGTGGATCCATTCCAACTCACCTTGGTAGGAGTGACCGGAGGAGTGGACGTCGGCAATACCATAGTGAATAATTTTAGCGCCTTGGCGGGCCAAATTGTCTTTTAATTTTTGAACACTCTTCTCGTTACCGGGGATGACGGATGAAGAAAGTAGAATAGTATCGCCTTTTTTTAATTTAACGTGCTTATGTTCTTTGGTGGACATCCGCATTAAGGCCGCAAACTCATCACCTTGGGCGCCGGTGGCTAAGATGACGATTTTATTTTCCGGATAATCACCAATTTGCTCGGCCGGGATAATTGTCTCTTTGCGCACTTTTAAAATACCGAGCTCTTTGGCGATCTCGACATTGTTACGCATCGAGCGACCCTCCACCACCACTTTTTTACCTAAATTCTCGGACGCTTGGACCATGTAGACAATGCGCTCAAACATGGAGGCAAAAGTACCAATCACAATCCGCCCGGGCACGCCGGCAATAATTTGGCGCAAATTTTCTTGGACCTCGCGCTCGGGGTAGGAGAATCCCGGTTTTTCCACATTGGTCGACTCGGCCACTAAGAGCAAAGTTTTTTCTTTACCTAATTTAGCAAATGTTTCCACTTCACTCTCGACCGGGATATTGTCTTTAGTATCAATTTTAATGTCGCCAGTAAAAATTAAATTGCCATAGGGAGTGTCGACAATCACGCCAAAAGAGTCGGGGATGGTGTGAGTAACGGTAAAAAAGCGGATTTTAAAGTGACCGAGGGTAATGTGTTGCTGGGGCTCAATGGTTTGGATATTGAGGGCTGGGAGGTGAGGGAACTCCTCTTGTCGTTTTTTAATCATCACCGCTGAAAGTAAGGTAGTGTAAAGCGGTGGATTGCCGATTTTAGGCATAATATACGGGATGCCACCGATGTGGTCCAAGTGAGCATGAGTAATCACGACGCCTTTGATCCGGTGTTTATTGGTCTCTAAATAAGTGGCATCAGGGATAATATAGTCGACGCCGGGAGTATCATCGTCGGGGAAGGTAAAGCCCATATCCACCACTAAAATATCGCCCTCGTACTCAACGGCGGTCATATTTTTACCGACTTCTTCCACACCACCCAAGGGGATGATCCGGATATTGCCGGCTTCAAGCGGTGTCAAAGCTTTAGCACTGCCAGGACGTGGTCGGAGAGCTTGATTGGGTCGGGGTGGCATCCGGCGGGGTGGGCGCTTGCCACCATGGCCACTGGTCCGAGGGGTAGCTGGACGTGGAGTTATTGGTGTTGGAGCTTGAGCGGCGGGGGTTTGATCAGGAGTCATATATTTATTTTATTAATTTTAATTTTGCTTTTTTACTTGAAATAATTTCCAGACTAAGTCGGTATTAATGTACCAGTGGTAAATGTCGTTAAAACGCTCATCAGCCCTGGTTAAATGATCTAAAGTAACGCCCTGAATCTGGTTTGGTAAGACATAAATAAAGTGTGGTGCATACAATAAGATTGCCGGAGTGTCGGCTTTAATTAAATCGGAGGCCTTATTATAGTTACTATCACGACTGTCGGCAGTAACGGCGGCTCGACCATCCTCTAATAATTTATCGACATTAGAGTTGGTGTACAGGGCGATATTAAGACCGGGGTCTAAGCGTTGGGACGAGTGCCAAAAAGAGAACGGGTCGGGGTGGCGTCCAACAATCTCGCCAAACAAGAGAGCATCATATTTACGGGGGCGAATACTATTCTGATTTAAATCACCAATCTCAAAGATCTTAACCTCTATTTTAGCGCCAAAATTTTGCCACATCGATTGTAATAATAAAGCAGTCGCTTTAAGGTCAGTGACATCTGAAGTGGTAATAGAAAAAGCGAGCGGAGTACTACCAGTTTTAGTTGTTTTGGTCCAAATGCCTTCGCTATCACGCTTCCAGCCATTGTTGGTTAAAAGCGCCTCGGCTTTGACTAAGTTGGTAGTAGTCGCTGTGCTTGAGGCGTTGGTCATGGCTAGTGGATTTACGGGATCAGTTACCGCCAAACCAAATCCACTTAGGACTTGATTGATAATTTGTTCGCGGTCAGTGACTAAGTCGAGAGCTTGTCGTACTTCACGGTTGGCTAGCACCGGTGCTTGATTTTGATTAAAAAAGACGCCAAACATCCGTGGCAAAGTAGCTGTTTTTATGGTGATATTTTTAGACGCGAGTATTTTAACTACTTCTGGGGACACCGCATTCATGGCCACTACCTCGCCTTGCTCAAAAGCAGCTAAAAGCTCTTGCTCACTTGGATAAAAATAAAGTCTAATTTGACTAATATATGCTTGAGTTAAGGCAAAATTTTTAAACGGTATTAATTCGTAATAAATGGGTATGCCTGAACTGTCGCGCTTAATTGTTTTAATTTGATAGGGTCCAGTGCCGATCGGGTCAGTATTGGTCTCACTGGAAGCAAATTGCTCACTAGTAGTTTGACCCCACAAATGCTTGGGTACTAGACCCATGGTGGCATTCTCTAAAAAGTTTACAAATGGTTGTTTGAGTGTAAAGCGGATGGTGTGAGTATCAACTACCTCGGCTTTAACTCCCTCCCACGAAGCGCGTTTTGTGCTCTTTAACATTGGATCTTGGGCTCGCTCAACATTAAAAACAACATCTTCGGCCGTAACTGGTTCACCATCATGCCAGGTTAAACCAGAACGTAAACTAAAATTATAGACTTTGCCATCAGGGGAAACGGTAAAAGACTCGGCTAAATCGGGAATAATCTCATCGCCTTGAGCTCTCATTAATCCAGAGTAAATTAAAGCAGCTAAATCCCGATCCGCCGGTGAGGTGGCCAAAAGAGGATTAATAAAACGTGGTGAGCCAACGATACCCTCCTTAAGTTGGCCACCGGTAGCTGGTACCGCTAGCATAAATTGGCGGTTAAAGGTAGTCACTAGCCCAACTAAGCCAACTAAGCCAACTACAATTAAAATAACCAACAATAATTTTTGAGTCCGGGGATAAGTGTGAGGTGCGCTAATAAGCGCCTCGTGTCCAGGATAGTGGGCTAAGCGCTTTAAAGTGCTGACGACACGCGCCAATAAAGAAGGAGAGGATGAGTCTTTCACAACAAATTTAGTAAATTAATTTTTTAGAGAGTTAAATAAAGAGAGAAACGAGTGCCAAGACCACAAAGGCAATGGCTAAACCGATAGTAGCCTGAAAGAGCGCCTTTTCTGAACCTCGCTTAGTATGGGTGATGCCGCCGCCTTGACCGGAGCCAAAAGCACTACCTAAACCAGCCTCACTTTGTTGAAAGAGGATAGCAGTAACTAGTAGTACCGAGACAATAATTTGGGCCCACGGTAACAAGAGGCGAAGCAATTCCATGTGCCGCCCATTATACCAAACACTGTATTAGATGCAAGTTTTACCACCAGTCTTTACTTTTTAGTAAATAGTTGTAAGATGTAATTAGAATTTTGCTATTTGGCGTTGTTTGAAAATGGGAGGAATATCACTCATGTCCAGCAATCTGGGAGATGTAAAAGGTAGTTATCATCTACGTGATGAGGAGTTGGCGGTTATTACCGCTTATGATTATCGTTCAGCAGATCAAGCCAAAAATGAGTGTCCAATCTGGATTGATCACAGAACTCAATGGGTCAGAGAGCAAATGTTGTCAGACCCATATTTGCTTGATATCGGTTGTGGGCATGGAAGACTATTTCCGATATTTGCCGAATTGCGAATTAAGCGGTTCGTTGGAATTGATCCATCTCTTGGGATGTTGGCGGTAGCTAAGAAAAATTATCCCGAAGCTAATATTCGATCGGGCGATGTTTATTTGTTGCCAGATATGTTTAATGCCAAAGAGTTTGATGCTTTTTGGGCCGCAGTGTCTCTGATGCACTTGCCACCGGAGAGGATGCCGGAAGCAGTCAAAGCAATACACTATGTCTGCAAACCAGGAGCTATTGGGGTGATAACCTTACCAAGCGGAGAAGGAGATCCTCATGTTTCAACTGCACTTAAAAGAGATTTTAACGACGAAAATGCTCCTGATGTAAAAGTCTACAAATGGAGCCAATTAAAGTTAGAACCGATATTGAAAAAAGCGGGATTTGGGGTGCTTAGATGGGACGACATAGATTGCATGAATTTTATCGTCGTCTGTGCTTTTTAGCTTCAATCCAAAATTCAGTATCAAAGCCTGGTCCCTATAGGATCAGGCTTTACTTTTTTAGGGTGTCGGGTATACTAGGGCGGATATATGGAAACGTTAACCGCCGAGGCGCGCACTATTTTTGGCAAGCAATTAGCCCCTTACCGCAAGGTGGGCAAATTACCAGTGGTCGCCTATGGTGGCAAAAGCGAGGCCAAGCCCCTCTTCCTCTCGGTTAAAGAGTTTAAAAAAGTCTTTGCTGATGCCGGTGAGTCCTCAATTGTTAGTGTCGCTATGCCCGAGGGCACCAAAGAAGTCTTGATTCACGGCGTTGACTTCCACCCCGTTTCCGGTGAGCCGATTCACGCCGACTTATTAATGGTGGATATGAGTAAGCCGATCCGCGTTGGCGTACCACTCGAGTTTACTGGCGAGTCACCAGCGGTTAAGGACTTGGGCGGCGCGCTCATTAAAGTACTCCACGAGATTGAGATTGAGGCTTTGCCTAAAAACTTACCGCACGATTTAATCGTCGACATTTCCAGTCTCACTACTTTAGACAGTCAAATTTTAGTTAAAGATGTGCCATTGCCAGCCGGTGTCACTCTCATTTCCGAGCCGGAGGAGGTGGTCGCTTCGGTCACTACGGCTGGTGAGGAGGTCAAAGAGGAGGAGGCCCCAGTTGATCTATCGGCGATTAAAAAAAAAAAAAAAGGTAAAAAGGATGAGGAAGAGATTGGTACTCCTGACGCGGCTCCCGCTACTGAATAACTTTCTGATATAATGAGCTAATGGGTAAAAACCGTTGGCTTTTTATTTTGGTTTTGTTATTTTGCTTGGTGCCAATCCAGGTTGTTTTGGCACAGACCAATGCGGCGACTGCCGCCCAGCAGGCTAAATTAGAGGCTGATTTAAAAAGGGTTGAGACTGAGATTGCAGCTCAAAATATCTTACTTCAGTCCAAGCAAAAAGAGACAGCTTCAATTGCGCGTGATGTCGAAATTCTAACTTTTCAAATTAATACTGCTAAATTAAAAATCCAGGCTAAACAATTAGAGATTAAACGGCTAGGTAGTGATATTGGTAAAAAACGAGAGGTGATTGGTACTCTCACTTCTAAAATTGATCAAGGTGAGGAGTCATTGGCCGAGTTGTTGCGTAATTATCGGGCTCTCGATGACATCTCGCTAATTGAGGTGGCACTAGCCGAGACCTCGATTTCTAATTTGTTTGGTGATTTTAATACTTTTGATTCGATACAATTATCACTCCATCAGTCATTTGGCTATATTCGCGATACTAAAAGTGAGACGGAAAAACAAAAAAGTACTTTAGAGAGTCGTCAAGCAGCCGAGATTAATGCTCGCCAAGCGATTGAGGTGGAAAAGGCTAAAATTGAGCGGGCTGAAAAGGATAAACAAGCACTGTTGGCCATTAGTAAAGGGCAAGAGGGACAATATCGCGACATTTTAGCTTATAAACAACGAGAGAAGGAGCAAATCCGTAACGCCCTCTTCCGCCTCCGGGGTGATACCAGCATCTCTTTTGGTGAGGCCTATGATCACGCCGTTTATGCCTCGCAAAAAACCGGGGTCCGTCCGGCGATGATTTTGGCCATTTTAACTCAAGAGACTAATTTAGGTAAAAATATTGGTACCTGTAATCGTCCTGGTGATCCACCGGAAAAGCATTACAGTCAGATTATGAAGCCGACGCGCGACATTGCGCCGTACTTGGAAATTACCAAGCAATTGGGGCTTGATCCGGAGACTCAACCACTGTCTTGTCCGTACGGCGCTGGTTATGGTGGAGCAATGGGACCATCACAATTTATCCCTTCCACCTGGGTGCTGTATCGAGATCGCGTTGCCGCCATTACTGGTAATAATCCAGCTAATCCGTGGAAGCCGCGCGACGCCTTTACCGCTACTAGTTTATTGTTAGCTGATCTGGGGGCGGCCGGGGGGGATGCTAGTGCCGAGCGCCGGGCGGCGCTTAAGTATTATGCCGGTGGCAATTGGGCCAATCCCACCAACGCCTTCTATGGCACGGCGGTAATGGGTTTTGCTACCAGCTATCAGACTCAAATTGATGTCTTGCAAGCCAAGTAATTCTCTGGTACTATAGCCACATTATGAAAGCGGACATTCATCCCACTTACCATTCCGAGGCTAAAGTAATTTGTGCCTGTGGTAATAAGTTTACCGTTGGTTCCACTAAAGAAAAGATTGAGGTGGAGA
>CAYTWP010000001.1:14922-18445 GCA_964442155.1 uncultured Candidatus Saccharibacteria bacterium | reverse complement strand
GTAATTTTAACCAGTTTTGGCTGGCCGGCGAGACAGTACAATTGGCCGGTAAGGATCAAGTACGCTTCCAATCTCTAATGTGGCAAGTGATGTTGCTTGCCGCGGGGATTAAGCAAACCGATACAGTGATGTATCACGGGCACATTACCAGTGGGGGGCAAAAAATGAGTAAAAGTATTGGCAATGTGGTTAATCCCTTTGATTTGGTTAAAGAGTATGGGGCTGACGCGGTGCGCTATTTTTTAGCGCGGCATATTAATCCGTTTGAAGACTCGGACTTTACTCTTGAACGCTTTAAAGAATCATACAATTCAGGTCTCGCTAATGGCTTAGGTAATTTAGTCAGTCGGTTAATGAAGATGGTTGAAACATCGGGTGTTGGTGCTAGAAATCAAGATTTAGATATTTTTTCTAAAACCCTAGATAAAACCCACGAAACTGAGTATTTAAAAGATTATCAATTTAACCAAGCAATGGATTCAATCTGGGGTCTTATTTCCCAAGCTGATGCATATATACAAACAAATCAAACATTTAAATTAATAGGAGTAGATATTCCAAATACTCAAATCCAAATCCAAACATTACTTTTAGAATTAATTAAAATTTCATTTAGATTAAGGCCATTTATGCCAGAGACTGCTCAAAAAATAGAAGACTTAATTAAATCTAATAAAGTTCCGGAATCTCCATTGTTTCCTCGTAAATAAAATGCGATTAATTGATATCCATTCCCATCTCAACTTCCCCGAGTTTGGTGCCGATCGGGAGGAGGTGATCGCTAAGCTTAAAGCCGAAGACATTGCCACCATTACCGTGGGGACTGGTTTAAAGACGAGCCGCGAAGCGGTGGAGCTTGCAGAAAAATACGAGCACTTGTGGGCCACGGTGGGAATACACCCTCATGAGGCTGGAGAGGCGCATGATTTAGCTGAATTGCTTGAGCTCGCCAAACAGCCTAAAACCGTCGCCATCGGCGAGTGTGGCTTGGATTACTTTAAATTAACTAATGAGGAAATTAAGCAAAAACAAAAAGAGTTATTTTTAGCCCAAATCCAAATTGCTAGGGAAGTGGGTAAACCACTAATGCTCCATATCCGCGAGGCTTATGATGATGTGCTGGCGATTTTAGAACAACATAAAGACGTTAAAGCTCATGCTCACTTTTTTGCCGGTGATTGGGTAATTGCCCAAAGATTTTTGGATTTGGGCCATACTTTGTCCGTCACTGGCGTAATTACCTTTACCACTGATTATGATGAGGTGATTAAAAACGTGCCTTTAGAGAGCTTGATGCTTGAGACCGACGCGCCCTACGTGGCCCCAGTACCTCACCGCGGTAAGCGCAATGAGCCGGCATATGTCGAGCACGTCGCCCGCCGCGTAGCCGAAATTAAGGGTCTAACTTTTGACGAAGTCGTCCAAGCAACTACCCAAAACGCCAAGCGAGTGTTTGGGGTTAAATAAGGTATGCAAAATTATATTTGTAAGGGTAGTGAATACACTTTTAGTAAGGGTTATATTATGTTGCCGGTGGAGATTGGTAATATCCCGGATAAGATTATTGTCGAGGGAGAAGAGCTACAACGCAAATCAACTTTCCATGTTAGTTTATTGTGTGTTAAAAATATTCTGGAAGGGCATCCGGCCTCAGATTTAGAAGCGAAAATTATTGAATTATTTTGTAACTTTGTTGCTGGTAATGATCTGGCTTTTATTAAATACACCGGCGAATTCCGCTTAGCTAAATTTGAAGATCGTAAGACGATGATTGCTAGATGTGAAGTTTCTAACCTGGATAAATTGTTTAAATATTTGAGCGATAATTTAGGGTTTGAAATTCCAACCCAACCCACTCACGTCACTTTATATACCTTACAACCTGATATTGGAATTGGCTTAAATAGTGAGGCTGAACTAGAAGCTAAATCGATTATCGTTGATGTTCCCTCAGAAGTCAAAAGCGGATTGATTTGACAAAAAATTGTGATTATGTACAATATAAAGTGGGAGTAAGGCAGTGGTCTTTGAAGAGTTTTAACTCTAAACCTAAACATAGAAAGGAAAAAATATGGAATCGCATCCTCTGAATGAGGGGCAGTTCAAAGAAATTTTGCCTGAAATTTTAGGCAAAGCTGAAAAGGTGAAGGCTGTATTCGTTACTTACAACGAAGTAGGGGGATACAAAAATGGGGCGGTGAATACGGGATTACCACATTTGGAAATTGAAGTTCAGAGTGGTAACCTCGAATATTCATCAAGGGTGTATTTGACCATGATTGCTCCACTATATGACCCGAATTGTAGTACAAGGTCGTTGTCTGATGTAATGGAATCTGAAGCGGCCACAGCCTTTGACAGAACAATGTCTGGTTTTGATCCGTCAAAGATGGTGCAAGGCACCGACATCAAACTGCTTACCTTCATTTACTCTGGACTTTCTGGTTTTGAGCCATCGGCTGAATTGGCCGTTAAGGTTCGGCGGGAACATCCGAACGCCACCATTATTCTCACGATGTGTGATTGTGGGTGGAAGGTGCGCCAGCGTAGGCTCCTTGAATTGGTACAATCTGGAGTCGTAAACCACATGGTAATGAATCTTCATTGTGGTGGTTACGGTCTGATGCAAGAATTGCTCGAATCTTTGATCGAGACTATGCGCCACCATGAAGTCATGGTTTAGTTGATACACATCCGCTTTGTGGACAGAGACCTCATCTCTGTATCACGGGGCGGGTTTTCTTTTTGACTTTTAGAGATGAGGTTATGCTATAAATATCAAACATCGGATGTTTAACATGAGAGGTCTCTATTTTCTACGATCGTAAGAAATAGAGACCAGCTTGACACGTTTGCTATAGTTAAATAAGAAAGAGAGGTGAGGAAAGATGATTTGGATGATGATCCGTCCAATAGCTCATTGCGAAAAGGGTTGCCCTAGTCGGGAGGGGGAGGCTTTGGCCACCCCCTCCCGTTTTCTTTTTTTGCATAAAATTTTAACAGTGCTATAACTGAGGTGGAAGGAGAACGTAACTATGGAAACTAAACCAGGACTAGGACGGGCGACACTAGTTTTTTTGTTAAGGAGAGGCAAAGTGTTTTTGGCTCTCAAAAAACAAAAGATTGGCGAGGGTTTTTTAAATGGCTATGGTGGTGGGATTGAGCCGGGAGAGACACCAACTCAAGCCATTGTCCGTGAAGTCGACCAAGAGTGTGGTCTCAAGTTGGACCCTCAATGGTTGATCGAGCGGGGAGTAGTCAGATTTCATAATCAAAAACCAAAGGGGGTCTTTATCTGCGAGGTCCACATGTTTGTGGCTTTGGAGTGGACTGGATTCCCTCGGGCGAGTGAGGAGATGGGTAAACCTAAGTTGTTTCCCGTTGATAATCTACCCTTTCAAAGGATGATGAAAGGGGATCCACTCTGGCTACCTTATGTTTTGGACTTAGGGAAGAAAGATCGAATAAATGGTGACCTCCATTATGGCCCAGGCCAGATGTCAGTCCTCAAGTATCTCTTTAC
>CAYTWP010000001.1:0-14912 GCA_964442155.1 uncultured Candidatus Saccharibacteria bacterium | reverse complement strand
GAAGTAGTGTCGTTTTAAACGGGGTAGTGGCTCATACCACCACCCCGTTTTCTTTTTGACTTTTGGAGGGGGGTTTGGTAGGATGGCCGTACTTATGGAAGAGGGCAACAAGGTAGAAAAAGTGGCCGAGGGGAGCCGTCGTTATGAGATCGGCTTCCTCTTGTCGCCCCTCCTCACTGAGGAGTCTTTAGCTGATACGGTTAAAAAAGTGGTGGAGGGTCCAATTATGGACGCTAAGGGCATGGTAGAGGAGGTGACTACCCCTAAACGCTTAGCTCTGGCTTACCCGGTGGCTAAAGTGATTGATCACAAACGCTCTAATTTTAAAGAGGCTTATTTGGGTGCTGTCGTCTTTACCGCTCCTAATGACGCGGTGGCTAAAATCTTGCAAACTATTACTAATGCCGAGGTGGTGATCCGCACCTTATTGATTGAAAAACCGTTCCGTCCGGTAGTTGAGCCAGTTATCCGCGAGCCCCGCGTGGCTACCCCTAAAGTAGCGCCCGTAGAGGCTAGTACTGATACCGCCGCCATTGATAAAGAGATTGAAGAACTCTTAGTTTAACTATGTATATCAACAAAGCCATGGTTTACGGCAACTTAACTCGCGATCCGGAGCGACGGGCTTTGCCATCTGGTCAGGCGGTGACCAGCTTCTCAGTGGCCACCACCAGCACGTGGAAGGATCGCTCGGGGGTTAAAAAAGAGGACACCCAGTATCACAATATTGTCACTTTTGGTCCCCAGGCCGATTTGGTGGCTCAATATTTACACAAAGGCTCGGGAGTATTTGTGGAGGGGCGGATGCAGACTCGGAGTTGGGACGCTCAAGACGGTACTAAAAAATATCGCACCGAGATCGTGGCCGACCGGATCCAATTTGGTCCCAAGCGTGATGGGGGTGGGGGAGCCGGGCCAATGTCGCAAGCCCCAGGTGTTAATCAAGATGCGGGCCCAGCCGACAATTTTAACCAAGCACCCGCTAAAGACTTAGACACCATTGAGTATCCACAAGAAGATATTAATCCCGACGACATCCCATTTTAAATTAATTTAACTAAACTAAAAAACGATTATGAAGCAATGCCACTTTTGTACCAATAATACCAAGGCCATCGACTATAAAGACGTCGAGGCGCTTAAAACTTTTACCGACACTTATGGCCGGATTATTAAGAGTCGCCGGACAGGGCTCTGCTCGCTCCATCAGCGCCAATTAGCCAGTGCTATCAAGCAAGCTCGCCAACTCGCCCTCCTTCCATTTATCGCTAGTTAGTTAATTTTTACCTTTATTGACGTACCTTCTTAAAGAAGATAGTAATGTTAGTGGGTGAACCTTGAAAGGAGGTTACTATGAAAGCAGTGTACGCTGCTAGTCTTGATCCAATCACCAATGGTCATATTAACGTTATTGAACGGATGGCACCGCTTTACAATGAATTGATTGTTATGGTTGCGGTCGATTCTCGGAAAACATATACCTTTACTCCGGAGGAACGAGTGGGTATGGCTAAGGCGGCTGTCGCGCATCTGACAAATGTTTCGGTGGATGTGTGTATGGGCCAGTATGTGGTAAAGCAGGCGGAATCAATTGGCGCCCAAGTCATTATCCGTGGTCTGCGAAACTTCAAAGATCTCGAAGACGAACAGACTCTAGCTCAAGAAAATCGTAAGATTTGCCCCCAGATCGAAACTGTCTGGGTCCCTTGTCTGCCTGATCTCATGCATGTGAGCTCAAGTATGGTAAAGGGACACGTGGGTGTCGACCCAAGTTGGGAGGATCAGGTAGCTCGTTCGGTGCCTACGGCAGTTGTAACCAAACTCAAGGAGAAGTTTATCCTTGGAAAGGCGCGGAAACACTGGGACTCACTTATGAGTGTGTTGGGCAATCCTGTCGAATCAGAGATGATTCTACAAGACTTACTTACACGCTACTCTGAACCTCATAGGGCTTACCACAACCTTGAGCATATAGTTTCTATGCTTGATGAGTTGAAGTTGGTAAATGAGGACAATTATATTGTGGCATTGGCAATTTGGTTCCACGATGCCATTTACGATCCAAAGGCTAAAGACAATGAAGAAAAAAGTGGTCAGCTGGCCAAAGAAGCCATAAGAAAAATCGACATACTTTTCTTGTTTGATGAGTATGTAAACCATCTGATTATATTGACTAAACACTTGGCAATACCAGATGAGCATCAAGCTCAAATTTTGGTTGATCTTGATCTTGCGATTTTAGGAAAACCAGAAAAGGAGTTTGATGTGTATGAAGTTGGAATTCGCAAGGAGTACGACTGGGTTCCGCAATCGGACTTCAGTGCTGGTCGGTCCAAGATTCTTCAGTTCTTTTTGGATCGCCCCTTCATCTATTGTACCGAGTTTTTCCGAGACAAATATGAAAATACTGCTCGAGAAAATTTGGTAAGGTCGATCAAGAGATTACAGGAACAACAATAGTTACGAGGCTTGTGGTGTGAAATACGCCCCAAGCCTCTTTTTAATTAGTCACTCGTTCGACGTAGTCGCCGGTTTCGGTATTGACCCGGATAATGTCGCCCTCGTTAACAAACATCGGGACATTAATCATTTTGCCGGTTTCGAGTTTGATTTCTTTACTGCCACCTTGGACGGTATTGCCTTTGACGGCGGGGGCCGCCTCGGTCACCTTAAGCTCAACCTTAATTGGGATTTCCAAGCCGATCATGCGGCCTTCAAACGAGAGTAAGTCGACAATGCTATTAGGTTTAATCCACTCGATTTTACCTTCCACCGATTCCGGAGAGAGTTGGAAGCGTTTGCTTGGATCATTAGCCTCACAAAACCAGTGCTCACCGCGATTAGTATATAAATATTTAACTTTGCGGCTATCAAGCTCCGCCTCGGCAATCTTTTCACTTTGATGGAAGGAGTGCTCCACCACTTTACCAGTCAGTAAATTGCGCAACTTGGTGGCATTTACGGGTTTGCGCATTTGCTTGCGAAAGACGTGTGAGGTGAGGACCTCAAATGGCTCACCTTCAAACACAATGTATTTACGAGGCTTTAGCTCGTTGTATTCCAACATCGACATAGATTAATTTAGTTTAAGTCGCTAAGAGATTGGCGCACGGCCTTGGTAATCTCGTTTTTGACCTTAGTATTTTCTTTTAAAAATTGACGGGTGGCGTCATAGCCCTTACCGAGCTTGACCTCACCATAGCTGTAGCTGGCCCCGGACTTGGCGATAATACCATACTTTTCGGCTAAAGCAATAATCTCACCCTCCGGCGAGATGCCCTCATTGTAAAGCACATCAAACTCGGCTTGTTTAAAGGGGGCGGCGACTTTGTTTTTGACCACCTTTACCCGCACCCGGCCACCAACGACCTCCTCACCTTTTTTAATTTGAGCAATACGGCGCACGTCGAGGCGCACCGAGGAGTAAAATTTAAGGGCCTTACCGCCGGGGGTAGTCTCGGGATTACCAAACATCACGCCGATTTGCATCCGAATTTGATTAATAAAAATGACCACCGTTTTACTGCGGGCGACGATGGCCGTCATTTTGCGAAGGGCCTGACTCATTAGTCGGGCTTGCTTGCCTACATGGTGGGCGCCCACGTCACCCTCAATCTCATCTTTAGGGGTTAGGGCGGCGACGGAGTCTACCACCACCACATCAATTTTACCAGAGCGGATCAAGCTCTCGGCAATTTCTAAAGCTTGCTCGCCGTAGTCTGGTTGGGAGAGTAAGAGCTGATCAATTTTTACCCCTAATTTTTTAGAGTATTCTGGGTCCAAAGCATGCTCGGCATCAATAAAAGCACAGACGCCACCGGCTTTTTGGGCCTCGGCAATAATGTGGAGCGCCAAGGTGGTTTTACCGGAGGACTCCGGGCCAAACACTTCAATCACTCGGCCACGAGGGACACCGCCGATCCCTAAAGCGTGATCCAAACTCAAAGAGCCAGTGGAGATGGCGCCGACGCCCACTTTAGGGCGATCACCCAACTTCATAATCGATTCGTCACCAAACTTACTTTGAATGGAGCGAATGGTATCTTCAATGCCACTGCCGTCGGCAATGCGCTCGTTTTTCTTCTTTTTTGTTGGGTACATATTTTAGTTTAAGACTAGGTGTAAGGTTTGGGTGGTAATGCGCCCAAAGTTATCCTGGGCTTTGAGCTCAAGTATATTATAGCCATAGGCGAGCAGCAACTCCTCTTTAAAATGACCAGTTTCGTCGGTAAAGATTTGCCGACCATCTAAAGTAATTAAGGCAATTCGTCTGGCAGTGCCGGTAACGATCACTAAGGCCTCAGTGATCGTCTCACCGTCTTTGGGAGTGCTGACAATGATCTCCGGGCCGGCAATCAAGGCTTGGACACGGGTGTAAGTAAATACGGCAATAATCACGATTAGGATCGAGATGGCTAAGCGTTTTGGGGTCATATTAAATTACTTCTTCTTCGGCACTAGCTGTTGGGGCGGCACCATACACATCGCGGGCTTTAGCACCCTCACCTGGTCCGATGACGCCGCGCTCTTCGAGCATATCGAGTAAACGCGCGGCACGAGCATAGCCAATTTTTAACTTCCGTTGGAGGTAAGAGGCGCTGGCTTTACCGGCCGCCAGCACTGCCTCACGGGCATCCTCATATAAATCATCACTATCGCCATCATTAGCATCTAAGGCGGTACTAAAGAGAGCATTGCTATTACCACCTTCTGGTTCTAAATTAATGACATTAGGTAAATCGTCTTGATGGCGCTCGGCCAAAAATTGAACCACTTTTTTAACTTCCGTTTCCGAGATAAAAGCCGATTGAATCCGCCGGGGTTTACCCATATCGCCGGAGAGAAAGAGCATATCACCGGCACCCAACAATTTTTCGGCTCCGGCCATATCAATAATGGTTCGGGAGTCAATTTGGGAGGCCACTTGGAGCGCGACCCGGGATGGGATATTGGCTTTGATTAAACCGGTAATCACCTCCACCGACGGTCGTTGGGTCGAGAGGATTAAGTGGATACCAACCGCCCGTGACATTTGGGCCAAGCGGACAATGGCCGCTTCAAGTTCTCGAGGATAAGCCGACATAATATCAGCCAACTCATCAATCACCACTACAATGTAAGGCATCAATTCAATTTCATCAGCGGTCTCCTCATCCACCGGTTTGCTACTAGCTAAGGCTGGCTCGACAATATTTTTATGATACGACTGAATGTCGCGTACGGCCGCCCCTTCCAATAAGTCGTAACGGCGATCCATTTCTTTAGCGGCCCAGCGGAGCGAGGCAATTGCTTTTTTGGCATCAGTAATGACCGGTGTTAGTAAATGAGGGATTTTGTTATACATTGTCAACTCGACGCGCTTGGGGTCAATCATAATAAATCGCAAGCGCTCCGGCGGGTTGCGATAAAGGAGTGAGGTAATAATGGTGTGGACGGCGACTGACTTACCCGAGCCGGTGGTACCAGCGATCATTAAGTGGGGCGCTTTAGCTAAGTTGGCAAATTGAGGCAAACCATCAATACTCTTACCGAGCGAAAAGAGGAGGGGATGCGGCGAGCTGGTAAAGTCGGGCATACCAAGCAAGGTGCCTAAACCGACTGTGGTTTTAACACTATTTGGGATTTCAATCCCCACCAGCGATTTACCGGGGATGGGCGCCTCGATCCGGATGGGGTGAGCGGCTAAAGCCAGAGCTAGGTCATTTTGTAAACTTAAAATCCGGGCTACCTTAGTACCCTCGGCTGGTTTGAGCGCAAAGCGAGTGACCGAGGGGCCAATCGAGATCTCATCCATTTCCACGGTAATGCCAAAGTTAGCCAGTGTCCGTTTAATAATCGTGCTTTGGGCTTTAATATCGCCGACCACTGGCTTACCACTATCTTTTTCTAAGAGCGAGAGTGGTGGCGGGGTAAATATTTGGCCACCGCGTTTGCTGGCAGTCATTAAAGAGCTAAGAGAGAAGGCCGCTTTGTTGTCATTAAGATTTGGGCCGGTAGAGATCGGAGTTTCTCTAATCGCTTCTTGAGCGGGCATCATTGGTGGCACTAAGACCGGTGTTTCTTCTTCGGTCTCATCCATCTCTTCTTCATCTTCTAACTCCTCATCGGTGCGGCCAAAAATGTGCCAACCAAATAAACGCCGATCTAAAGTGAGGTGGGTATCAAAGAGGAACATACTCGCCACTACCATGATGGCCCCTAAAAAGACGATGGTCCCAGCCAAGCCAAGTAATTTAATTAAAGGTGCGCTAATGGTATTGCCTAAAGCGCCACCCATTTGACTATTAATAATGGAGGCGAGGGAGAGGGAAGCTAAAAAGAGTAACACTCCCCCTAAAATTTGGAGTTTTAATAAATTGCGTCGTTCGGCTCGGAGTAGTGATATGCCAAATAAAATCAAAATAATTGGTAGTAAAAAAAAGCCAGTGCCCAGTAACCACGAGGTCCAATTGCTGACGATGTCGCCAATACTGCCACCCTTATCAAAATGGGCGAGGAGGAGGAAGATAGCTAGAGCCAAGGCTAAGATGGCCAAGACACCCCGCTTAGTCTCACCTTTAATAGTGCTCAATAGGCCCGGCTTGGTCTCCCCACCATTACTATGATCCTTAGGTGGACGACCGCGTTTTGGTTTTAGCTTTGCCATTAGCACAATTATACCATGTGGGGGTATTGGACAAAGCTTTTCCTTTAAAGTATAATAAAGGACATTAAAGACAATATGGTAGAACAAAAGGACAATACGATAAAAGACAAGATCGATCTGTTTGTACTAAAGAACCAAAAACTGGCTCAAGCTCTTTATGCTATTACCGCTTTTTGCTCTGATACTGAGCCCTTAAAGGCTAAATTGCGCGATCGGGCGATTAACCTAATTACCACTTTAAATACCCTTAAAACGGACGAATCGGCCGTTTTTCAATTGTCCTTTTTGACCCAAATTTTGTTGGAGATTGAGCTCATTTTAGAGCTCTGCGACTTAGCTCAAGCTGGTAATGTCCTTTCTAAAATGAACGTTGCTATCATCAAACAAGAGTATCAATTACTGCTTAAGGACGCTCAAGAGCAAATTTTGGCGCATAACTTATTTGAGTCAAATCAGTCAACTTTGCCGGCGGTCAGTACTAAGGCTGTAAAGGACAAAATTGTCCCCAAAATAGCCGGGTCAACTTCTACCCGCCAAAAACAAATCATTGAGGTTTTAACCGGTAATGACTGGATGGGGATTAAGGACATTGCCGAGGCGGTACCTAACTATAGTACCAAAACGGTGCAACGGGAGCTCTTGGCCCTGGTGGAGCAGGGGGTGCTTAAAAAGCAGGGGGAGCGGCGCTGGAGCCGGTATGTTTTAGCTCGGGCTAACGTCTCCTAGATTAGGTATTGCTAAATAAGCCTGTTTTTGCTATATTACTAAGGTTTACTGGTTATCCACACGGCATTTGCTAGATGGCTTAATTGCTTGTTATAATAAGCCCTAGTTGAGAACTGACGGCTTTGGTTGTGTGAACGTACATTGAAAATTAAATATTACTGACTGACTTTTACGAAAGAAACTCCTTTCCTACTTGTTTATTAACCTTTATTTTTGGCGACTCACCTTGCTGTAAATAAGGGGTTAATAAAGTTTTGTCGAGGCCATAAAGATTATCGTTAATTGTCGAATGAGCGATGATCTGGCCATGTTTCCCTATAGGTGAATTATCAATTAGTTTATTATTAGTAAATTATAAAATTGTGTTACAAAACTTTATGAGTACAAAGAAATTTGCTTCATTGTTTGTAGCGCTTGCAATCGTCTTGGCTTTGGTTGGTGGCGTTTCCACCGCTTCAGCTCAAACTGTAGCAGCTACTGCTACTGACGTTTCAGCGTTACAAGCTTTGATCGCTTCACTGCAAGCACAGATTACTGCCTTGACTGGCGGTGCTGCTGCTCCAGCTTCTACCTCATTCACTCGCGATTTGACCATCGGGTCACGTGGTGATGATGTATCTGCATTGCAAACATTATTAGAGTCCCGCGGCATGCTAATGATGCCTGCTGGCGTTGCTAAGGGTTACTTCGGCGCTTTGACTAAGTCGGCTTTGGCTAAGTACCAGGCTTCAGTTGGTCTTCCAGCTACTGGTTACTTTGGTCCTTTGACCCGTGGTCAAATCGCTTCGTCTGGTACAAGTGTACCAACCGTACCTGGCACTCCAGTTCCTGGCACTCCAACCACTCCTGGTACACTCCAAGGTGGCGCTGGATCAGTTGATAGCTATGACCTTGTTTCTGGCCTTAACAACGAAGAGGTTGGTGAGGACGAAGAGGGTGTAGAAGTTGCTGGTCTTGAGATCGAGGCCGATGAGGGTTCTGATCTTAACTTTACTGCTGTTCGCCTTGTCTTTGATGAGGGTACAGCTGGCAGTGACTTCGAGGACTATGCCACTGAGGTTGCCGTATTATTCGACGGCAAGCAAGTTGCTAGTGTAGATGCTGACGAATTCAACGATGATAACGCCTGGACTAAGACTATCTCCCTAAACGGAGCAGTTCTTAAGGCTGGTGACACCGCTGAATTAGTTGTTGCTGTCTCTGGTGCTAGTAATCTTGACACTAACGACGCTGCTGATACTTGGACTGTTGACTTCCGACAAGTTCGCTTTGAGGATGCAACTGGTGCTTCTATCTCAGAGGATCCTACCACTGGTACTCGAACCTTCTCGTTTGAGTCTTTTGCTACGGCCGCTGACACTGAGTTCAAAATCAGTGAGGGTGACGATAGTATCAACGATTCTCACATCCTTGTAGTTGATAGTTCAAATGACACTGACGATGAGCCTATTCTTTCCTACAACGTAGAGATCGAAGGTGACGCTAGTGTACATGTTGATGCTCTTCCTGTTGGTGTTGTAGTTACAACCCAAGATCACGTTGATCAAATGGTTAGTCGCTTCACTCTCTGGATGGACGGTGAGGAGGTTGGCTCTGCTAACATGAGTGATGCTATCGACGATGCTGATGGCGTTGAGGTTGGTACTTTCGAGGCTTTCCTCTTCGACGACTTGGATCTTACACTTGAGGGCGGCGAGGAATATGAGTTTGTGGTTAAAGCAGACTTGTATCCTACCGTTGGTACTGGTGACTTAGCAGAGGGTGATACCATCGCTGCTAGTACCACTGCTACCATGCTTGAGTTAGGTTCCGCTTATGCTGATATCGAGGATGAGTCTGGTGAGGATCTTGCTGCCGCTGACATCAGTGGTAGTGCTTCTTCAGACGCAAGCACTGTTTATGTAAGTGGTATTAGTGTTGCGTATGTTAGTAGTAACGCTACTAAGACTGTAGGTTCTATTGCAGGCGACCCTGATGTTGCTGAATTAACACTCGTCTTCGACGTTACCGCTATTGGTGATGAGGATGTCTGGGTTGAGCGTGACTTCGCTGCTTCAGGTGCAACAGCATCCGCTTCTGTTGATGGTCAGTTCTGGGCAACCACTACTGATTCTACGACCGGTACTTCAACTTCTGGCTTCACTGCTATAGGAACTCCTACGCTTTCTGCGTCTGGTAGTTCAAGCAATGATGACACAGCTGGTGCTGATCAAGACTTCAAGATCAACAGTGGTGATACTCGTCGCTTCACCTTCATGATCAGTATTCCTGCTGGTGGCGATAACGTTAATGTCGGTGCTAGAATCACTGGTATTAAGTGGGGTACTGCTGATGACGATGACAACATGAATAATGTTTACACCTCTAACTTGTCTGATCTTAAGACCACGACAATTACTGGCCTCATTATTCACTAAATCTATTTGTTCTAAATCTAACTTCGGTTAGGAAAGAACAAAGGTTTACAAAAAACCACCCTTCGGGGTGGTTTTTGGTGTTAGAATGATTAATAACTATGGTCACTAAAGGCGACAAAGGAGTATCCGATTTAGGTTTCTTGGCTTTATTGTTAGTGGTTTTGTTTTTTGCTTGGGTGGCAACAGGTGGGCCAGCTGATGATAGCAACGGTCCTTTTTTAAACGCGAGGTCAGCTACCTCTACTACCACTAAAAATAATTCCAGTTCGTTTTTAGGTTCTTGGGGTAATTATGATGCCCAGCGTTCGGTCGCTAATGATCCGGTTACTGGTGCACCGTACTCACCTTGGCGGGGAAATATTAGATTAGAGCGGGGTACAGCAGCTTCAGCAGACTTTTCTAACGAGGAATATATCGTTATTAAAAACTCTAGCCGCGATCAAACGGCTACAATTACCGGTTGGCGACTTAAAAACGGCAATGATGCACGATTATACCCAACTGACTATGGCTATCGCCAAGGTCAAGCAGCTATCGTAGTAATCCCTACTGGGGCTCTGACTTTACTGCCAACTGGTTTAGGGATACAGCAAAATATTACTCTGGCGCCAGGTGAGCGAGCGGTGGTGTTAAGCGGTAAAATAATTAATTTGCGTCCGATCCCGATCAAAACTAATTTCAAAGTTAATAAATGCTCCGGCTATTTAGAAGCTCTACCCCGCTATGAGTTTTTTCCATCCTTAAAACTCCAATGTCCTGATCCAGAAGAGGAGCCAGAAGTCAGTACCTTTGAGGATAAGTGCTATAACTTTATTCGTCGATTGTCACGTTGTCACACGCCGGAATTTAATGAGTCGCGAGATGATGAACCGGCTAATGTTGATGGTGTTGTAGGCTTGTCGCGCAGTTGCCGTGATTTCTTAAAAGAGCGGTATAATTACACTAGTTGTATTGCTCGCCATTCCCAAGAGGCTGATTTTTATACTAATGAGTGGCGTATCTTTTTAAACACCAATGCCTTGTGGGCTAGGAGTCGGGAGACTATTAGCTTATACGACGAGCTTGGTCGTTTAGTTGATCAAATCAGTTATTAATTTATGACTAAAAATTCTAAAATAACAGAACCAGCTAAAACCAGAATTGTGGTAGTTGGAGGTGGTTTTGGTGGAGTGTACACTTTCCGTAAATTAACTAAATTATTTGCTAATGACTTAACAGTTGAGTTGGTTTTAATTAGTGAGCGTAATTATTTTACCTTTAATCCATTATTGCCCGAGGTGGCCACTGGTAATGTCTCACCAGAAAATGCCATTATTTCTTTAAGACCAATGATTAAAGCTGATCGGGATCGTTTATTGGTTGCGACGGTTAAATTAATTAACTTAAATCGTCGCGAGATTAAAACCACCGCTGGGACTATTGGTTATGATTACTTAGTATTGGCCTCCGGTGCAGAAACCGAATTTTTTAATATTCCAGGGGCCGAGAATCATACTTATACTCTTAAAAGTTTGCATGATGCTTTAATTTTTAAAAATCATTGTTTAGAGTGTTTTGAAAAGGCGTTATTAACTAAAAAACTAGATGAGCGCCAGGCTTTGCTCCATTTTGTGGTAGTGGGCGGTGGGCCGACTGGGGTGGAATTGGTAAGCGAGATGACTGACTTTTTGCGCGATACCTTCCGTAAATATTATCCAATAGAGATTGTTGATTTGGTTGCCTTTACTTTAATTGAGCGTGGCGAGGAGGTCTTAGCTAAACTAGCTTTACCGCTCCGAGCAGCTGGTTTGCGGGCGCTTAAACATAAGGGGGTAGAGGTGCGTCTCGATACCGTTGTGTCGGAAGTGACTAAAGATTTTATTAAAACCGCCAAAGGTGAGATTTTACCAACTCATACTGTGGTTTGGACGGCTGGGGTTAAACCACGTTTACCTGTGTTTGAGAGTGAGGTGCCACTTAAAGCAGCCGAAGATGGTCGGTTAGTCGTTAATAGTTGGTTGCAGTTGGAAAATCATAATGAAGTTTTTGTGATTGGTGATATTGCCTCAGTTACCGATTTAAATTCACCCCACAATCATTTACCAGCCCTAGCCCAAGTAGCGACTAAAGAGGCCGTGGCGGTGGCTAAAAATATTAAGCGTTTGTACGATGGACGACCACTTAAACTCTTTCGCTATCATGAGACTGGGACCTTGGTCTCGGCTGGTGAGTGGTGGGCCTTGGGGGAGGTGGGAGGTGTCTTTTTTGAAGGACGCTTGGCTTGGCTCCTCTGGCGAGCGGTTTACTGGTGGAAGTTACCATCAGGTATTAAAAAGTTCCAGGTGCTGGTTGATTGGGTAATCGATCTCGGCTTACCTAGAGATCTTTCCAATTTTGGTGATTATGAGCGCAAATTAAAATAAATGATGTCTTATTTTAATTACTCATTTTTTAGAATGGTGCTCGGGTTTGTGGCTTTGATTATTATTGGTATTGCTCTCTTGGTCTTGACTAAAAATACCGATTTGCTACAGTGAGCCTAGCCTGCAAAGACTATAGGCGTCTGCGTCCCGCCATCGGCGGTATTGGAATTAAGCCCTATATAGTTGGTCGACTTTTTAACTTTGCGCGGCGTTAGCCGTTTTTTATTTGCCTATTTTATGGCCATTACCAAAAAACAAAAAGAAACAATTAGTGCTAAGTTAGAGCAAATTATCCGGGAGATGCCGGCGATTGTCTTTGTTAACTTCCATGGTTTGTCGATGGCGGCAACTACCGAGTTACGCAAAGCCTTGCGCGCGGCGGGTATCGGTTACGTGGTAGCTAAAAAGACTTTACTTAAACGAGTGTTAGTTCAAGCCAAAATTGGTGGCAATATGCCGGAATTGGCTGGTGAAATCGCGGTAGCGTATGGAACCGATCCGTTAGCTGGGGCCCAAGGTGTCTATGTGTTTGAAAAAAAGTATAAAGAAATGATCGCGATTGTCGGTGGTATTTTTGAAGGGGCGTTTGCGGACAAGGGTTTAATGACCAGTTTGGCCACTATCCCGTCACGCCAAACCTTGTATGCTCAAGTGGCTAATGTGATTAACTCACCAATCCAAGGTTTGGTGATTGCGCTTAATCAAATTGCGGAGTCGAAAAATAATTAATAAATTAAATTAATAAATATTATGGAAGAGACAACTACTGAAGTGAAGGCGGTGCCCGAGAAGTTCCAAAAGTTAGTCGAGCAAATTGAGACGATGAGTGTGTTGGAACTCCACGAGCTCGTTAAGGTGTTAGAGGTTAAGTTTGGTGTTTCTGCCCAGGCTGTCATGGCTGGTCCGGCCGCTGGTGGCGCCGGTGCTGGTGAAGAGGAGAAAGACTCATTTAATGTGGAGTTAACTGCCGCTGGTGAGCAAAAGATCCAAGTAATCAAAGCGGTAAAAGAGGCTTTGGGCTTGGGCTTAAAGGAGGCTAAAGATTTAGTTGATGCCGCTCCAGCCATGCTTAAAGAGGGGATGAAGAAGGATGAGGCTAACAAACTTAAAGAGGCGATTGAGACGGCTGGTGGTAAAGTGACACTGAAGTAAATATAATTTATATGGACACACTGGCCATCTTGTTTGGCAGTGAGGCCCGCGTCAAATTGTTGCGATTATTATTGTGGCATCCCGGCGTCGGTTTTACGGTAGAACAATTGGTGGATCGACTTAAGTTGAAGCCGGAGCTAGTCCGTAAAGAATTGGCGGTCTTAGTCGAGGCTGGGGTAATCCGGATTAAAGCCGAACGCGGCCGGCGGGCTTGGACGCTCGTGCCGCGTTTTGTGTTACTACCAGAGTTAACCGCCTTGCTGGCGGCCGAGGCCAATACTCGACGAGGTGAGATTATCCGGCGAGTTAAACTAGCTGGCAAAGTCCGCTATTTACTAGTAGCCGGGATTTTTGTTAATGAGCAAAGTCGAGTCGATTTGCTAGTGGTGGGGGATAAACTTAAAAAAGCGGTGATTGAGAAGCTGGTGGCTGACTTAGAGATCAGCTTGGGTCGGGAGCTTAATTATGCAGTGTTGGAGACCGACGACTATCTCTTCCGTCTCCACTCGAGCGACCGCTTTGTGAGGGACATTTTTGATTATCCACATTTAATCCTTATCGATAAACTACCCGGAGCCTAATTGTGCTATGATTAAAGCTAGACATTACCAGTAATTTAATTAGTAATACGCATATATGTTATTGCAAACATGGAGTCAGGTGCTAACCGCCTCATTCCAAAACTTGTGGACCGGGGTGATCTTATACATCCCGTTGATTGTGGTGTCAGTGGTGATTTTTGTCGTGGGTTGGGCGTTTGGGGCAATTGTCGGTAAGTGGGTGGCCCAAGTGGTCCGCGCTCTTAAACTAGATCGCGCGCTTGAGAGTTTGGGTGTTAACGATCTAGTGACTCGCGCTGGTTGGCGCTTGGACTCCGGTCGCTTTATTGGCGAGCTCGTTAAGTGGTTTATTATTGTTACCTTCTTGGTGGCAGCGATTGATGTCCTTGGTTTAAATCAAGTCAACGTCTTCCTCCAACAAGTCGTGTTGGGTTATATCCCTAATGTCATTGTTGCGGCCTTTATCCTCTTGGCGGCAGCGGTGTTGGCCGAGTTCTTGCAAAAATTAGTTACCGGCTCAGCTCGTGCAGGGGACATCCCTCATGCCGAATTGTTTGGCGGTATTGCCAAGTGGGCGGTGTGGATCTTTGCTTTCGTGGCCGCGATGAGTCAACTCGGTATTGCCGGGCAACTCTTTTACACTCTCTTTACGGGAGCAGTAGCGATGTTGGCCTTAGCTGGCGGTCTTGCCTTTGGTCTCGGTGGTCGCGATGCGGCCGCTCGTTACCTCGACAAACTCCACAAAGACATTTCTCGCTAATTCGATCTGATCTAAAGACCATAAAAACCCCTGCAAATACAGGGGTTTTTTGGACTAAGATTACGGTGCTTGACGGGGATAAGTGGCTCGTATATACTAGCCACGTGGATATGAATACGACTAACCATTTAAAGCGGCGGCCATAACCGTTATTTTGGGTTTTGGCGCCGCCGCGAGGCGGTTTTTTTCTGAACGATTGACACATTGACAATTGAAAACAGGTAGAAAAAACATTGTAAGTAATCAAAT